>CAXUEV010000392.1:0-2000 GCA_964250105.1 uncultured Sphingomonadaceae bacterium | reverse complement strand
CGGCGGGCGCGTCGAGATCAACGGCGTGCCGGCCGACGCGCGTGACGGCGTCGCCGTCACCGGCGTCGAGCGCATCGAGATCGTCGGCCGCGCCGATGCCGAGATCGTCCTCGTCGACGCCGCCTGATCCCCTTCACGTCCAAGGAACCGCAGCCATGACCAACGTCCTGATCGCCTTCTACTCCCGCTCGGGCGTCACCGAGGCGCTCGCCACCGCCATTGCCGACGGTGCCCGCGCCGCCGGCGCCGAGGTTCGCCTGCGCCGCGCGCGCGAGCTCGTCGGCCCCGAGATCATGGCGCTCGCGCCCGGCTGGGCCGAAGGCGCGGCGGCGATGAACGCGCGCTACGAAGCCCCGACCGAGGCCGACGCCGAGTGGGCCGACGCGATCGTCTTCGGCTCGCCGACGCGCTTCGGCGCGGTGGCGAGCGAACTCAAGGCGTATATCGACGGGCTCGGCGGGCTGTGGTTCCAGGGCAAGCTCGTCGGCAAGGCGGGCGCGGCGTTCACCTCGACCTCGTCGACCCACGGCGGCAACGAATCGACGCTGCTGTCGCTGTACAACCCGCTGGCGCATCTCGGGCTGATCATCGTGCCGCTCGGCTACGGCGACCCGATCATGTTCAAGGCGGGCACGCCCTACGGCGCCTCGGCGGTGTCGGGCAACCCGCCGGCGCCGCCGACCGCCGACGACCTCGAGGTCGCCCGCTACCAGGGCCGCCGCGTCACCACCGTCGCCGCCGCGCTCAAGGCGCAGCACCTGACCGAGACGAAGTAGCTACAGCCGCTCGATCAGCGCCATCGCCGCGGCGGGGGCGCGGACCTTGCCGCCGTGGATGAAATAGACGAACGCGTCGCCCCCCTGCCCCCAGTCATGTGCCTGCGCCGCCCAGCCGTCGAGCGCGCCGGGCGGATAGCCGGCAGGCTCGGCGGCGTCGCCGCGCTGCAGCCGGGCGTAGGTGAAGTCGGCGGCGCTGCCTCCGATCAGCGGGTAATCGTCCGAATCGGCGAAGACGATCGCCGCGCCGGCCTCGCGGGCGATCGCCGTGAAGTCGGGATGGTCGAAGCTCGCGTGGCGCGGTTCGAGCGCATGGCGCAGCGGCACGTCGCCCGCGCGCGCCGGCAGGAGGCGGACGAAGGCGGCCATGTCGGCGGCGTCGAAGCGCTTGGTCCCGGCGAACTGCCACAGGATCGGCCCGAGCTTCGCCCCGAGCTCGGCGATGCCGCTGGCGACGAAGCGGTCGATCGACTCGCCCGCCTCGGCGAGCACCCGGCGGTTGACCGCGTAGCGCGGCCCCTTGAGCGCGAAGACGAAGCCGTCGGGCGTCGCGTCGTGCCAGCTACGGTACGTCTTCGCCGACATCGTCCCGTAGAAGGTGCCGTTGACCTCGATCGTCGTCAGCCGGCGGCTGGCGTAGTCGAGTTCGCGCGTGTGCGGCAGGCCGGCGGGATAGAAGGTCCCGCGCCATGGCGCGTAGGTCCAGCCGCCGATGCCGACGCGGATCGTCACGCCGTCAGCACGGCGTAGACGATCATCGCGAGGCCGAGCATGCTCGCCAGCCACACCAGCGAGCGGACCAGCGGCACGCCGAACGCGTACAGCGGCAGGTAGATCACCCGCCCCCAGAAATAGAGCTGCGCCCCGATCACCGTCCACCGCGTGCCGACCTCGGCCGCGTGCGCGATCAGCACCGCGGCGATGAACAGCGGCAGCGTCTCGAACAGATTGGCCTGCGCCCGCGCGAGCCGCTCGGCGACCGGGTTCAGCGGCGGCATCGCCCCGTCGCGCGCGCCCATGTTCCACGTGTTGCCATACTGGCGCGTGCGGGCGAGGTCGAACGCCATGATGTAGACGAAGGCGAGGACCAGCGTCCACGCCAGCAGCGTCAGTTCGGTCGTCATCGTCGCCTCCTCCTACGCCCCGCGCAGCGCCGCCTCGACCCGGCCCCACAGCCCGTTGAACGCGCGCGCCGCGGCGCCGTTCGGCGTCGTCGCGCCGACC
>CAXUEV010000391.1:0-2002 GCA_964250105.1 uncultured Sphingomonadaceae bacterium | reverse complement strand
CGGCGCGCGCCGCGGGCAGGGGGGTCGCGACCGCGAACAGCCGCGCGACGACGCGCTCGACGTTGCCGTCGACGACGACCGCGCGCCGGCCGAAGGCGATCGCGGCGATCGCGGCGGCGGTGTAGCGGCCGACCCCCGGCAGTGCGTGCAACTCGGCTTCGGTGTCGGGAAAGCCGTTGCGGGCGGCGACCGTCCGCGCCGCCGCGAGCAGGTTGCGCGCCCGGGCGTAATAGCCGAGCCCGGCCCATTCGCGCATGACCTCGTCGTCGTCGGCCGCGGCCAGCGCCGCGACCGTCGGCCAGCGCGCGACGAACCTCGCGAAATACGGCGCGACCGCCGCCGTCGTCGTCTGCTGGAGCATGATCTCCGACAGCCAGACGCGGTACGGCGGCGGCGACGCGGTGCCCGGCGGGCTGCGCCACGGCAGGCGGCGGGCGTGGACGTCGTACCATGCGACCAAGGCGGTTGAAACGTCATCGACGGGCATGGCCGGCCTATGGCATGGATGGCCGATGGCCGAAACCGCGACTCCACCAGCCCGTACCGGCCGCGGCGCGCGCGCCGTCAGCGAGCTGGTGCCGACCGTCGGCGGTGCCGCCTTCCGCCGCTTCGGCTTCATGCAGAACGCCGTCGTCGCCCGTTGGAGCGAGATCGTCGGCGACGCTTACGCCCGCCATTCGCTGCCCGAGGCGATCGTCTTTCCGGTTGGGAAGAAGAGCGGCGGCACGCTTAAGGTCTGCGTCACCGGGGCGTTCGCGCCGATGCTCAAGCACGTCGAGCCGCAGGTCGTCGAGCGCGTCAACCGCTACTTCGGCTATGCCGCGGTCGCGCGGCTGGCGCTGCGCCACGGCGACGTTCCCGCCCTCGCCGGGCGCCGCGCCGCGGCCGTCGCCCAGCCGCTGTCGGCGGAGACCAGCGAGACCCTGCGCGACGTCGCCGACCCCGATCTCCGCGCCAGCCTCGAATCGCTCGCCCGGGCGCTGTCGTCGACCCGCGGCCCGCCGCTGGTCCGCTGAACGGCGCCGCGCTTGGCGGTTCGCGCCCGAGCCGCTATCGTCCGCCGCAATCTCCAGTCCACGGGAATCCGCGTCGATGTCGCTTACGCCTCGCCTGACCGTCTTCGCCCTCGCCGCCGCGCTGTCGCTCGCCGCCTGCGGCGACAACGCCTCGAACGCCGCGCCGGCGGCGAAGACCGTGACGAAGCCCGCCGCAACCCGCGACTGGACCCAGGTCGTCGCCGCGACGCCCGAGGGCGGGTTCCGCATGGGCAACCCCGCGGCGCGGGTCAAGCTGCTCGAGTTCGCCTCGCTGACCTGCCCGCACTGCCGCGCCTTCCAGCAGGAGGGGATGCCGACGATCAAGTCGAAGTACGTCGCCGGCGGCCAGGTCAGCTACGAGTTCCGCCCGTTCATCCTCAACGGCGTCGACTTCGCGCCGTCGCTGCTCGTCCGCTGCCAGACGCCGGCGACGGCGTTCAACCTGATCGACGCCTTCTACGACCAGCAGCCGACCTGGGTCCTGCCCTTCACCAAGCCGCTGCCCGACGAGGTCCAGAAGAAGCTCGCGACGCTGCCCCAGGAACAGCAGATCACCGCCTTCGCCGCCAACGGCGGGCTCGACGCCTTCATGCGCACCCGCGGCATGACGCGCGCACGCTTCGACCAGTGCACGAGCGACCCGGCCGGCATCCGGAAGCTGACCGACATCCGCAACGACGCCAACACCAACTACGGGCTGACCGGCACCCCGACCTTCGCGATCAACGGCACGACGCAGAAGGACGTGGCGAGCTGGGACAAGCTGCGGCCGCAGCTCGACGCCGCGCTGAACTGACGCCCGGAGGGGGGACGATGCACTTCGCCCGGCTCCGGCTGGCGGGGTTCAAGTCGTTCGTCGAGGCGGCCGAGCTGCGGATCGAGCCCGGGCTGACCGGCGTCGTCGGGCCGAACGGCTGCGGCAAGTCGAACCTGCTCGAGGCGATCCGCTGGGTGATGGGCGAGGG
>CAXUEV010000390.1:0-2004 GCA_964250105.1 uncultured Sphingomonadaceae bacterium | reverse complement strand
GCCGGTGGCGACCCCGCCCGACAGGCGCGCGACCCACGGATGGACCGCCGCCACCGCCTCGGTATAGCCGAGGTTGAACACCGTCGGGCTGCGCAGCGGCCGCGCGCTGCGCTCGTAGAAGGTGCCGAACAGCCGGTCCCAGGCGAAGTTGGTGATCCCGTAGTTGCCCGTCTCGTCGTGGAAGTGATGCGCCATGTGCCGCGCCTTCATGTCGACGAGGAACTTCAGCTTCGGCTTGTACGACAGGTGCTGGATGCAGTGGCAGAACTCGTAGAAGCACGTCGTCAGCAGCCCCGTCGCCACCGCCACCGCCGCGCCGCCGACGCCGCCGATGGCATAGCCCGCCGGGATCGTCATCAGCAACACCGGCGGCAGCTCGCTCTTCAACGAGCCGAACAGCACCTCGAGATGGTTCGGGTCCTGGTGGTGGTCGTAGTGGATGCGCTTCCACGTCGGCGCCAGCGCACGCGACTTCCACATCCACTTGCTGTGGAGCACGTGGCGGTGGAGGACGTACCACACCAGCGGGTAGACGAGCACGACGAACCCCGCCGCCGCCGCCGCGCGCAGGAGCGTCGTCGGCTGCCATACGGCGATGCCGACCGCGATCGCCGCCAGCACGAGGAAGGTGCGGATCGTATAATATTGGAAATAGGCGACGACGAGCTGGCGCAGCGTCATCTTGTTCAGATAATGCGATTTCGCCCAGATGCCCGGCCGGGCGTCGGCAACCAGCTTCACGGCGTTCTCCTCAAGGCATGGCCTTAACAACGCAATACGGCGCTTTTAGGACCCCCTTGTAAAGAAGCCGGCACCGGCCCGCTCCCCCGCCCGACCACCCGCAAGGATATGCTCATGGGTGTTCGGGCGGGGGAGCGGGCCGGTGCCGGCTTCAACAAGGACTCTATTCTTCCGACCGGAACAGCACCGCCTCGCCGATCAGGAAGAACAGCCCGAACGCCGACCACGCGGCGAGCAGCGGCGGCACCGTGCCGAAATTGCCCATTGCCACCATGAAATTGTCGGCGACGAAGAAGGCGAAGCCGAGGAACATGCCGATCACCGCGCGGACGAACAGCCGCCCCGACCGCGCCAGCCCGAACGCCGCCACCGCGCCGAGCAGCGGCATCAGCACCGCCGACAGCGGCCCGGCGACCTTGTGGTTCGCCGCCGCGATCAGCGAACCGACCGGCTTGCCCGCGGCGCGCTGCTCGCCGATCGCGCGGACGAGGTCCCAGAACGGCACGAAGTCGGGGTTGACCGCCTGCGTGGTGAACTGCGACGGGATGACGTCGCTGGCGAAGTCGAGCGTCGACGCGCGCGTCTCGGTGCCCTTGGCGACGTCGAACGCGCCGACGTCGCGCAGCCGCCAGCCGCCGCCGACCGGCCGCGCCGTCCGCGCCTGCACCACCCGCGTCAGGAGGTTGCCCGTCCGGTCGTAGATCATGACGTCGCGCAGCAGCGTCGCGGCGCCGCTGCCCGACACCGTCGCCGCATGGAACAGGTCGTCGCCGCCGCGCACCCAGGCGTCGGTCACCGAAGTGCTCGCCGGCGGCACCCGGCCGTAGTCGACCGCCTGCCACGCCGTCAGCGCGGCATTGGCGCGGACGACGACGCGCTCGTTGAAGGCGAAGCTGACCAGCGCGATGCCGAGCGCGGCGACGCCGAGCGGCGCGAGGATCTGGTGCGCCGAGATGCCCGCCGACTTGAAGATGACGATCTCCGAATTGGCGTTGAGCGTCGTCAGCGTCACCAGCGTGCCGAGCAGCACCGCGAACGGCAGGAACAGCGACGCGATCTGCGGCACGCGCAGCGCCACATAATGCCATAACTGCCCCTCGCCGTTGCCCGCGACGCCGAGGATCTTGCTCGATTCGCCGAGCAGGTCGAGCGTCATCAGGATCACCACCAGCCCGCCGAGAAAGGCGAGCGAGCGCGTCAGCAGCAGCCGTGCGGTGTACCAGGCGATCGTCCGCGACGGGAACAGCCGGCTCACTCGGCGGC
>CAXUEV010000389.1:0-2011 GCA_964250105.1 uncultured Sphingomonadaceae bacterium | reverse complement strand
CGGGGCGCTGCTGCGGCCCGTTCTGCTGCTGCGCGGCGGCGATGTCGGGCACCACGACCAGCACCGCCGAGACGATCAACAGCAACCGCTTCATCGCGCCACTCCTCAAACCAGTCGCAGGATACGCCCCGGCCGGGGGCGCGGCAAGTCAGCGCTCGGTCAGCCGCGGCATCAGCTCGACGAAGTTGCACGGGCGGTGGCGGCTGTCGAGCTGGGTCGCGAGGATGCCGTCCCACGCGTCGCGGACGGCGCCGGTCGAGCCGGGCAGGGCGAAGATATAGGTGCCGCGGGCGACGCCGGCGGTCGCGCGCGACTGGATCGTCGAGGTGCCGATCGTCGCATAGCTCAGCCAGCGGAACAGCTCGCCGAAGCCGGGGATTTCCTTGTCCCACACCTGCGCCAGCGCCTCGGGAGTGACGTCGCGCCCGGTGACGCCGGTGCCGCCGGTGGTGATGATGCAGTCGACCGCGGGATCGGCGATCCAGTCTTGGAGCTGGGCGACCAGCGCCGCCACGTCGTCGCGGACGATCGTGCGCGCCGCCAGGACATGGCCCGCCGCGGTCAGGCGTTCGACCAGCGTGTCGCCCGAACGATCGTCGGCGGCGGTGCGCGTGTCGGACACCGTCAGCACGGCGATGCGGATCGGCGTGAACGCCAGCGTGGCGTCGACGGGCACGCTACGAGGCGCTCGCCACCACCGTCGTGTCGTCGGGCAGGTTGACGCGGAGCAGCGGCACGATCGGCGCCAGCACCGACGGTGCGACCTTGACCCCGCCGGCCCCAGCGAGGCCGGGAAAGCGCGGCCACAGCCCGGCGGCGAGCGCGTCGATGCTCGGCGGCGTCTTGCCGGCGCGTAGCTGGTACATCCAATAGTTGCGCAGCACGACCTCGACATAATGCCGGGTCTCGCGGAACGGGATCGATTCGATGAACAGCAGCGGGTCGCCGTTGTCGCGCAGCGTCGCGTTCCACCGCTGCACCGATCCCGGGCCGGCGTTGTACGCGGCGATGACCTTGGGCAGCAGGCCACCGGTGTACGACATGTCGCGCAGATCCTCGAGATAGGTCTGGCCGCACTCGATGTTGAACTCGGGGTCGGCAAGGTCGCGCACCGGCATCGACACCTGGGTGCCGTCGGCCATGCGCGCGGCGACCTTCTGCGCCGTCGCCGGCATCAGCTGCATGATGCCGCGGGCACCGGCCTTCGACGTCGCGCCGGTGATGAAATTGCTCTCCTGCAGCGCGTGCGCATAGACCAGCCCGCGGTCGACCCGCCAGCCGCGCGCCGGCACCCATTCGGGATCGGGGAACTGCGTGCTGAGCGGCGGATCGACCCCGACCGGCGGGTGGCGCGCCAGCCAGTATTGCGTCGCCGGCAGGTTGAGCCGCGCCGCCAGCCGCAGCAGCGCGGCATAGTTGCCGGTGTCGGTCGTCGCCGCGAGATAGCGCAGCTCGCGGTCGGCGAGGCCGAGCTGGCCGATCTCGACCAGCGCCGCCGCGCGCCGCGCGCCGGCGACGCCCTGGAGGTGGTTCCAGTCGGCGGTGATGAAGTCGGGCTCGGCCCAGTCCTGCGGCGGGGCGAGGCCGAGCGTCCTCAGCGCGAGCATGCCGTAGAAGCTGTCGGGCGACTTCGCCGCGATCCGCAGCCGGGCGTTGACCTGGTCGGGCCGGCCGCAGGCGAGCGCGGCGCGCGCCGACCAGAACGCCGCCGCCGCGCCGAGGTCGTCGGTGGCGAAGCGCGCGTTGACCGTGTCGAACGCCTTGCCGGCGGCGGCGCAGTCGCCGCGGCGGAAGGCGGCGAGCCCGGCGACCCATGCGCCCGGCGCCGACCATTCGCTGCTGCCCTTGGCCGCCTCGAGCCCCATCCGCTCGGCGGCGCGGTCGTCGCCGGCGCCGTAGTAGCTCCACGCCGTCCGCTGTGCCCACTCGGACGCGATGTCGGGCGACAGGTCGGCACGGAGCGAGGTCCAGAGCGCCTCGGCGTCGGCGTTGCGGTCGACCGCGAGCAGCG
>CAXUEV010000388.1:0-2017 GCA_964250105.1 uncultured Sphingomonadaceae bacterium | reverse complement strand
CGCCGGCGCAGCACGCCCCGGCGCGGGCGCGCGCGGCGCCGTCGTCGTAGAGCTGGAGGGTGATGCCGATCGTCTCGCAGCCGGCCTCGGCGCACAGCGCGGCGACCACCGACGAATCGACCCCGCCCGACATGGCGACGACGACGCGGGTGCCGGCGGGCGGCAGGGCGGGCATGTCCATGCCCCCGACTTAGGCGACATCGGCGGTCGATCAAGTTTTGATGCCGTATTGACCGCAATTGCGCGAACCGCGTGCCGTTCTATTCTGCTAGGGCAACGCGCGGGGAAAGACGAGATGGAACAATCGCTGCGCACGGTCGAGACCGACATCGCTCTCGCGCCCCTGCCGCCGGCCGATACGCGGCGCTGGGTCGTCCGCCGCAAGGCCGAGGTCGTCGCGGCGATCAACGCCGGGCGGCTGACGCGGGCGGAAGCCTGCGCGCGCTACCGGCTGAGCGAGGAGGAGCTGTGCCTGTGGGAGCGGGCGATCGGCGCGGCGGGCGTCCCCGGGCTGCGCGTCACCCGCGTCCAGGTCTACCGCCCGGTGTTCGACGCGCTCGACCAAGGCTGATCACAAGAAAAGGAGTTGCACATGCGGGTTCTGCTGGTCGAGGACGACCGATCGACGGCGCGGGCGGTCGGCCGCATGCTGAGCGGCGTCGGCATCGAGCACCGGCTGACCGGCGAGGGCGAGGCGGCGATCGAGCTGGCGCAGCGCTACGAGTTCGACGCCGTCATCCTCGACCTCGACCTGCCCGACATCCACGGCTACGAGGTGCTGCGCCGCCTGCGGCACAACCGCATCGCCGTGCCGGTGCTCGTCCTGTCGGGCGACGCCGGGACCGCGAGCAAGGTCAGCAGCTTCAACTTCGGCGCCGACGACTATATCACCAAGCCGTTCCAGAACGACGAGTTCCTCGCCCGGCTGCACGCCGTGGTGCGGCGCTCGATGGGCCATGCCGAGCCGGTCATCCGCACCGGCTCGATGGCGCTCGACCTCGGCGCGCGCACCGTCGCCATCGACGGCCGCCGCGTGCCGCTGACGGCGAAGGAATATGCGATCCTCGAGCTGCTGTCGCTGCGCAAGGGCATGACGATGACCAAGGAGATGTTCCTGATGCATCTCTACGGCGGCGGCGACGAGCCCGAGCTGAAGATCATCGACGTCTTCGTCTGCAAGCTGCGCAAGAAGCTGGCGCAGGCGGGCGAAGGCGCCGCCAACTGCATCGAGACGGTGTGGGGCCGCGGCTATGCCCTGCGCGATCCCGAGACGTCCCCCGCGGCGCAGGTCGCCTAACGCCCGCGGCGGCCGCGGGCGAGGACCTGGACGACGCCGCGCAGCGTCCGCACCTCGTCGTCGCTGAATGCCGGGCGCGTCAGCAGGTTGCGCAGCGTCAGCCGCGCCTGCGCCGCGCGGCCGGCGACGTTGAAATAGCCCGCCGCGTCGAGCTCGGCCTCGGCGGCGGCGATCAGGCGTTCAAGCTCGACATGCGCCGCCGGCCCGGCATAGTTGGCGACGACCGACGCCGGCGTCGCGTCGGCGGCGCGGAACCATTCGTACGCGCCGAGCAGCACCGCCTGCGCGAGGTTGAGCGAGCCGAAGTCGGGATTGACCGGGATCGTCAGGATCGCGTGCGCCACCGCGAGGTCGTCGGTCTCGAGCCCCGAGCGTTCGGGGCCGAACATCAGCCCGCCCGGTCGGGCGAGCCCGCGCAGTTCGACCGCCGCCTGGTGCGGCGTCACCACCGGCCGCGTCAGCGCCCGGTTGCGCAGCGTCGTCGCATAGACGAAGTGGAGGTCGGCGACCGCGGCGGCGACGCTGTCGAAGACGCGCGCGGCGTCGAGCACGCGGTCGGCGCCGCTCGCGCTCGGCCATGCCTCGGGGTTCGGCCAGCCGTCGCGCGGGGCGACGAGCCGCAGGTCGGTCAACCCGAAGTTGAGCATCGCCCGCGCGCACGCACCGATGTTCGCGCCGAGCTGCGGGCGGACGAGGATGACGGCGGGCGGCGGCGACGCG
>CAXUEV010000387.1:0-2017 GCA_964250105.1 uncultured Sphingomonadaceae bacterium | reverse complement strand
CGCGTCGCGCTTCTTGCCACCGGCGACGAGCTGGTCGCGCCCGGCACGACGCCGCGCCGCGACCAGATCGTCAGCGCCAACGGCGTCATGCTCGCGGCGCTGCTCGCCGCCGCCGGGGCCGAGGTGACCGACAGCGGCATCGTCGCCGACGACCGGACGGCGCTGGCCGACGCGCTACGGGAACATGCCGACGCCGACCTGCTGGTGACGATCGGCGGGGCTTCGGTCGGCGACCACGATCATGTCGTGCCGGTGCTGCGCGCGCTCGGCGCAACGATCGACTTCTGGAAGGTCGCGCTGCGGCCGGGCAAGCCGCTGCTGGCCGGCCGCCTCGGCCGCGCCGCCGTCGTCGGCCTGCCGGGCAACCCGGTGTCGGCGTTCGTCTGCGCGCAGCTGTTCATCGTGCCGCTGCTGCGCCGGATGCAGGGCGCGCCCGAGCCGCTGCCGGCGACGATCGCTGCCGAGCTCGGCGCGGCGCTGCCGGCGAACGACGGCCGCCGCGATTATCTACGCGGATTCCTCACCAACGGCGTCGCCGTCGCCGCGGCGCGGCAGGACAGTTCGATGCTGCGGACGCTCGCCGACAGCAACGTCCTGATCGTCCGCGAACCCGGCACGCCCGCGGCGGCGGCGGGAACGCCGGTCGTCTGTGTGCCGCTTGACAGCCCTTGGTCTGTTGCCTAATCGTTCCCGATAGGTTCTTTCGGAGGACGCCGATGCTGACCCGCAAGCAACATGATCTGTTGACCTTCATCAATGCCCGGCTCGGCGCGAGCGGGGTCTCGCCGTCGTTCGAGGAGATGAAGGAGGCGCTCGGCCTCAAGTCGAAGTCGGGCGTCCATCGGCTGATCAACGCGCTCGAGGAACGCAGCTTCATCCGCCGCCTGCCCAACCGCGCCCGCGCGCTCGAGATCGTGCGGATGCCCGAGACGGTGCAGCGCGAGCCGGGCCAGCGCGACGGCGGCACGGTGATCCATGCCGACTTCCGCCGTCCGCCGGCACCGCCCGCCGACGTCGTCGCGCTGGTGCTTCACGGGCGCATCGCCGCCGGCCAGCCGATCGAGGCGTTCGAGGACGACCGCATGCTGTCGGTGCCGGCGGCGCTGCTCGGGCCGGGCGACCATTATGCGCTCGAGGTTGCCGGGGACTCGATGGTTGACGCCGGCATCCTCGACGGCGACTATGCCTTGGTCCGGCGCTGCGAGACGGCACGCGACGGCGATATCGTCGTCGTGCTGGTCGACGGTGCCGATGCGACGCTGAAGATCCTCAAGTTTGCCAAGGGCATGATCGAGCTCGAGCCGGCCAACCCGCTGTATCAGACGCAGCGCTATCCGGCGGCGCGCGTCCAGGTGCAGGGCAAGCTCGCGGGCCTGCTGCGCCGCTACGCCTGACCCGGCACCGTCCGCCGAGGGCCTGGCCGCCAGACCTGTGGCTGCGGCAGCCACGGGTGATCGCCGACGGTGGCGGCGACGGTTTCGACACGATGCGCTTCGAGCCAGATCGCCACCGCGCCGCTGCGTTCGAGCGACCCGCGGTCGAGCTTGAGCCAGCGCGGCTCGCACCAGAGGGGCAGCCGCCGGTCGCTGATGACGATGTCGGCGGCGGCGCAGGCGGGGGCAAAGCGCGGCCAGGCGATCGTGTCCTTCGACAGCGTCGCCAGCAGCAGCCAGCTCGGTCCGGCGGCCAAGCTGTCAAGCCGCAATCCGCGCGGACCGATGCGGGCGACGCAGGCGTCGATCCCGCAGTCGGCGCCGGGTAGGTCGGCGATCGCCGCGTCGGCAGTGGCCGCGGTCGCCCCGCCCCACATCTCGCGGAGATAGTCGCCGGTTCGGTCGCGCAGCAGCGCCAGCCGCGGGCGCGCGACGATGTCTTCGCCGATCAGCAGCGCGACATGGCGGCCGTCGGCGCTGACCAGCAGGTCGGGGGGCCGCGCCGCCAGCGCGACGCCGGCACCGAGCACGATCGGGGCGACGCCGAGCCAGCGGGCATGGCCGCGCCACAGGCACAGCCATAG
>CAXUEV010000386.1:0-2017 GCA_964250105.1 uncultured Sphingomonadaceae bacterium | reverse complement strand
GCGTCGACCGCGTCCTGCGCAAGCGCCGCTGGCTCCTCGACCGCGGCCACGTCGCATGAGCCGGCAGGCGCGCGCCGGGCTCGCGTTCACGCTGCCCGTGCTTGTCGCCACCTTGCTGGTGCTCGTCTTGCCGACAGCGGGCGCGTTCGTGCTCAGCGTCACCGACTTCGACATCTATGCGCTCGCCGACCTGCAGAACCTGCGCTTCGTCGGCGCCGACAATTATATCGAGCTCGTCCGCACGCCGCTGTTCTGGCGCGCAGTCGGCAACACTTTGCTGTTCGCCGCGCTCGGCGTGCCGGCGGCGATCGGCCTGTCGCTCGCGACGGCGCTGCTGCTCGACTCGGCGACCCTGCGGTGGCGGCCGCTGTGGCGGCTGCTGCTGTTCGCGCCCTATGTCGCGACGCTCGTGGCGACGGCGCTCGTCTGGCATTACGTCCTCGACACGCGCACCGGCCTGCTCAACCATATGCTGTCGCTCGCCGGGATCGCCCCGGTCGACTGGCTCGGCGATCCGCGCACGAGCATCCCGGCGATCCTGCTCTTCATCGTGTGGAAGGCGTTCGGCTACAACATGCTCGTCTTCGTCGCGGCGCTGGCGACGGTCCCGCTTGAGCTTCACGAGGCGGCGCGGCTCGACGGCGCCGGGCGGTGGGCGCGGTTCCGCCACGTGACGCTGCCGGCGATCGGCCCGGCGCTGCTGCTCGCGGCGATCCTCAGCGTCGCCAACTTCCTGCAGATCTTCACCGAACCCTATATGATGACGCACGGCGGTCCGGCGCAGAGCACCGTCACCGTCATGTACTTCATGTTCGACCAGGGCTTCACCTGGTGGAACCTCGGCATGGCGTCGGCGGTGGCGGTGCTGCTGTTCGTCGCCGTCCTGCTGCTGACCGCGGCGCAGGCGCGGCTCGGGCGGGCCTACGAATGGCTGTGAGCGTCCGCACCCTGCTCGCCGCCGCGCTGTCGCTCGCCGTGGCCGCGCCGCTGCTGTGGATGGTCAACGTCTCGCTGATGCCCAAGGGCGCGGCCGCGGTCTTCCCGCCGCCGTTCTGGCCCGAGGCGCCGACGCTCGCCAACTACCGCGAGCTGCTGTTCGCGCATCCCGGCGTCGGCGGCGGCTCGACCAGCTACCGGATCCTGCCCGCGCTCGCCAACAGCGTCGCGCTGGCGGTGCTGGCGACGCTCGCCGGCCTCGCGCTGACGGTGCCCGCCGGCTACGCCTTCGCCAAGCTGCGCTTCGCCGGCCGCGCGCGGCTGCTCCAGGCGCTGCTCGCGCTGGCGGTGGTGCCGGCGCAGGTGGCTATGCTGCCGCTGTTCATGATGCTGCGCTGGGCGGGGCTGGTGAACAGCTATTTCGGCGTGCTCGCCCCGTGGCTCGCCGGGGTCTACGGCGTCCTGTTCATCCGCCAGGCGACGCTCGCCATCCCCGACGAGATGCTCGACGCCGCCCGCATCGACGGCGCGAGCGAATGGCAGGTGTTCACGCGGGTCGTGCTGCCGCTGCTGCGGCCGGTCGTCGTCACGCTCGGGCTGTTCGTCTTCCTGGCCAACTGGAACGACTTCCTGTGGCCGCTGATCGCGATCAGCGACCAGAACCTCTACACGCTGCCCGTCGCCCTCGCCGCGATCAGCCGCGAACATGCCGGCGACACCGAGCTGATGATGGCGGGCGCGGTCGTCACCACCGCCCCCGTGCTGCTGCTGTTCCTCGGCCTGCAGCGCTATTATTTCAGCGGCGTGCTGAGCGGCGGGATCAAGGGGTGAGGCGCGGATAGGCGCGGCCGTCGGCGGCGAACAGCTGCGCGTCGTCGGCTTCGACCGCGAAGCATACCGCCTCGCCGAGCGCGACGTGGCGATCGCTCGGCAGCTGCGCGACGAGCGCATCGGCCGCGCCGGCGGCACCGAGATGCGCGAACGACAGCGGCCCGAGCCGCTCGAACAGCTCGACCCGCCCGCCGAACACGCCGTCCGCATCGGCGCGCAGATGCTCGGGCCGGACGCCGAGCGTCGCCGG
>CAXUEV010000385.1:0-2018 GCA_964250105.1 uncultured Sphingomonadaceae bacterium | reverse complement strand
CGGCGACCGCCTCGCCGCCGGCCAGACGATCACCATGCCGCCGCCCGAGGCGACGCCCGCCGCCGCGCCGGGCGAGGCCCCGCGCCGCGTGCTGAGCCGCGCCGAGATCGACTATGCGCAAGGGCTCGTCATCCACCGCGACAAGGCGGCGATCGTCATCAACAAGCCCGCGGGCCTCGCGACGCAGGGCGGCACCGGCACGACGACGCATGTCGACGGCCTGCTCGACGCGCTCGCGTTCGGCTTTCCGCAGCGCCCCAAGCTCGTCCACCGGCTCGACAAGGATACGTCGGGGGTGCTGCTGCTCGCGCGCACCGCCCGCGCCGCGGCGTTCTTCGCCAAGGCGTTCGCCGGGCGCACCGCGCGCAAGGTCTATTGGGCGCTCGCCATCGGCCTGCCCGAGCCCGCCGAGGGCGAGATCGACGCGGCGCTGGCGAAGCAGCCCGGCAGCGGCGGCGAGAAGATGCACGTCGACCCCGAAGCCGGGCAGAACGCGCGCACCCGCTACCGCGTCCTCGACCATGCCGCGACGCAGGCGGCGTGGCTCGAATTCCAGCCGCTGACCGGCCGCACCCACCAGATCCGCGTCCATGCGACGGCGATCGGCCATCCGATCGTCGGCGATGCCAAATACGGCGGCCGGGACGCGTTCCTCACCGGCGGCATCAGCCGCAAGATGCACCTCCACGCCCGCCGGCTGGTGATCGAGCATCCCGACGGCGGCAGCCTCGACATCGCCGCCGACCTGCCGTCGCACATGGCCGACAGCTTCGCCATGCTCGGCTTCGACCTCGCGCTCGGCGAGCGCCCGCTCGACGACGTCCGCTACGTCGACACGCCCGAAGGCAAGGCCAAGGCCGAAAGCGCCGCCGCCAAATCGCGCCGCCTCGCCCGCCGCGGCGAGCGGCGCGGGCGGGGTGGCTGACGTGCACGCCGCCGTTGTCCTCGCCGGCCGCGCGGGCTATCCGGGTTCGTGTCCAGAGGGACGCGAGGGTTGAGCCATGGCCATGCAGATCGCCAAGCAGCGCGCGCCGTCGGTCGGGCATAATTCGCGGGGGCGGACACCGATGTATGCGATCGTCTTCGACCTCGACACGGCCAGGCTTGAACAGCTTTACCACAACAAGTCGTGGCGCAACGTGTATGTCGACGTCGGCAACTGCCTCGCCCGGCACGGCTTCAGCCGCATGCAGGGCAGCACCTATTTCGGCGACGACAACGTCGACGCGGTGCGATGCGTCCTCGCCGTCCAGGAACTGACGCGCACCTTCGACTGGTTCGAGCCGGCGGTCAGCGACATCCGCATGCTGCGCATCGAGGACAACAACGACCTGATGCCGGCGATCGCGGCGGTCGGTGCGCGCGCGCATTAGCGCCGTGTCCGGTCGGACCGAGTGATGGCGCGACGTCTCGCCGTGTTCGATTGCGACGGGACGCTGGTCGACAGCCAGGTCAACATCCTGCGGGCGATGGCCGACGCCTTTGATGCGGTCGGCCTCGCCGCGCCCGATCCGCATGCCGTCCGCCGGATCGTCGGGCTGAGCCTCGTCGAGGCGATGGCGGCGCTGCTGCCGGCGGCCGACGCGGGGCTGCGTACGCGGCTGGCCGGGGCCTATCGCGACGCCTTCCACACGCTCCGCGCCAACGGCGGTCTCGCCGCCGAGCCGCTTTATCCCGGCGTCGGCGACGTGCTCGCCGAACTCGGCGCGCGCGGCTGGGCGCTCGGCGTCGCCACCGGCAAGTCGGACCGCGGGCTGGCGATGATCCTCGCCCATCACGGCATCGCGCACCGTTTCGTCACGCTGCAGACCGCCGACCGGCATCCGTCGAAGCCCGATCCGGCGATGCTGCGGCTGGCGATGGCGGAGGCCGGGGCAACCCCGGCGACGACGGCGATGATCGGCGACACCAGCTTCGACATGGCGATGGCGGTCGCCGCGGGCGCGCGCGCGATCGGCGTCGACTGGGGGTATCACGCCCCCGCCGACCTCGTCGCGGCGGGGGCGCGGACGGTCGTC
>CAXUEV010000384.1:0-2025 GCA_964250105.1 uncultured Sphingomonadaceae bacterium | reverse complement strand
GTTTGAGGCCGCGCTCGCGAAGATGATCAGCCACCTTCCGGCGCGCGCCGGCGCGCGTCCGCCCTGGAGGCCGCCGACGGCGCGGGCGTCGTCGCGGCCCATCCATACGCCGGCGGTCAGCTCGCTGGTGAAGCCGACGAACCAGCCGTCGCGGTTCGAGCTGGTGGTGCCGGTCTTGCCCGCGAGCGGCCGGCCGATCTGGGCATTGCGCCCGGTGCCGGTCTCGACCGCCGCCTTGAGCAGGTCGGTCATCTTGGCGGCGATGTACGGCGCGACGAGGACACGCGGCGCCTCGCCTTCGCGCGTGTAGAGGACCCGGCCGGCGGCGGTGGCGATGCGGGTGACCCCGTAGGGCCGCGCCTCGACGCCGGCGTTCGCCACCGCGGCATAGGCGGCGGTCAGTTCGAGCAGGGTGACGTCGGACGCGCCGAGCGCCATCGCCGGGCGGCGGTCGATCGGCGTGGTGATGCCGAAGCGGCGGGCGAGGTCGGCGACGGTGTCGAACCCGACCCGCTCGGCGAGCTTGACCGCGACGGTGTTGATCGACGCGGCGAACGCCTGGCGCACCGTCACCGTGCCGGCATAGCCGCCGTTGCTGTTGCGCGGCGACCAGTTGCCGATCGTCACCGGTCCGTCGACGATCGTGTCGTCGGGCGAGACGCCGTCCTCGAGCGCCGCCAGATAGTCGAACAGCTTGAACGACGACCCCGGCTGGCGGCGCGCGGCGACGGCGCGGTTGTAGTTCGAGGCGACATAGTCGCGCCCGCCGACCATCGCCCGGACCGCCCCGTCGCGCGCCATCGCCACCAGCGCCCCCTGCGCGCCGCGCGGGCTTTCGGCAGCGATCGCGGCCTCGGCGGCGCGCTGCCCGGCGGGATCGAGCGTCGTCGACACCGACAGCGGCTCGACCGCCTCGTCGGTCAGCTGCTCGACCTGCGCCAGCACCCAGTCGGTGAAGTAGCGTACCCCCGACGTCCGCTCCTGCGGCGCGAAGCGAAGCCCGCCGAGGTCGGCGGCGGCGGCTTCGGCCGGGGTGATCGCGCCCGAATCGGCCATCGTCGCGATCACCGTCGCCGCGCGCCCGCGCGCCATCGCCGGGTCGGCCGACGGCGCGTAGCGGCTCGGCGCCTTGACCAGCCCGGCGATGATCGCCGCCTCCTCGAGGCTGAGCTTCTCCGCCGGATGGCCGAAGAACTTGCGCGACGCCGCGTCGATGCCGTAGGCGCCGCCGCCGAAGTAGACGCGGTTCAGATAGAGTTCGAGGATCGCCTCCTTGGTGAAGCGGCGCTCGATCGCCAGCGCCAGCACCGCCTCGCGCAGCTTGCGGCCGTAGGTCTGGTTCGACGTCAGGAAGATGTTGCGCGCGAGCTGCTGGGTGATCGTCGACGCCCCCTGGCGCGTGCCGCGGCTGAAGTTGCTGTAGAGCGAGCGGGCGATGCCGACCGGATCGATGCCGGGATGCATGTAGAAGCGCCGGTCCTCGACCGAGACCATCGCGCTCGCCATCGTCCGCGGGATGCGCGCGAACGGCAGCCACTCGCCGTACGACGGCCCGAGGCTGACGAGGATGCTGTTGTCGGCGCCGCGGATCTCGACGCTCTGGCCGTTGGGCGAGCGCTTGAGCTCCTCGAAGCCGGGCAGCGACGACATCGCCACGGCGACGGCGACGCCGAGCGCGATCAGACCGAGGAGCAGCCCGACGAGCGCGAGCCGGAGCAACGTGCCGAGAAAGCGCGCGAAGCCGCCGCGCGGCGGCGGTCGGCGAACGGCGGTGCGGGGAGATGCCATGGGGTCCGGCAGCGGCGATTAGGCGCGATTGCCCGGGTCCACAAGCGGCGTCAGCCGAGCACCAGCTGCGCCGCGCCCGCGCGTTGCAGGAACCCGATCATGCCCCCCGCCTCAACCCCGGCGACGAGATCGCCCAAGCCCAGCCCGGCGGCGGCGAGGCCGGTCTGGCAGGCGGTGACGGCGACGCCGAGCTCCTGCGCCGCGGCGAGCAGCGGGTCGGCCGGCGGCACGAGCGCG
>CAXUEV010000383.1:0-2026 GCA_964250105.1 uncultured Sphingomonadaceae bacterium | reverse complement strand
CCGCGGGCGGCAGGTAGCGTGCCAGCTCGGCCCAGCCGGGCACCGTGCCCAGCAGCCGACGCAGCCGGTCGAGCGCCGAGTCGAGCGCCAGCACGGCGCGGGGTGCGACCGCATAGACCGGCCGGTCGCGGCGCGCGCGGACGCCGCCGTATGCCGCCAGCAGCGAAAACAGGTCGCAGTCGAACACGCTGCCGGCGTGGAGGTGCAGCCCCTCGGGGCGCCCGCGGGTGAAGACCTCGTGGCCCACCCGGTCGCGCCCCATCAGCCGGGCGCCGGCATCGCGCATCGCGTCGAGCCGCTGCAGCCGGAACTGGAGCTGCTGCGCCAGCGCCTGCGGGTCGGGATCGGCCGCGGGATCGGGCGGCAGCAGCAGGCCCGACTTCAGATAGGCGAGCCACGCCGCCATGACGAGGTAATCGGCGGCGAGCTCGAGCCGCAGCGCGCGGGCATCGGCGACAAAGGCGAGATACTGGTCGACCAGCGCGAGGATCGAGATCGTCGCGAGGTCGATCTTCTGCGCGCGGGCGAGCGCCAGCAGCACGTCGAGCGGCCCCTCCCAGCCGTCGAGCGCGAGCGTCAGGGTCGGCGCGCGACCGAAGGCGTCCGGCTCGGCGTCGTCAGCCATGCGCCAGCAGCGCGTCGCGCCGCTCGGCCAGCTCGGCGATCGCCATCGTCGCCGGGGTCGTCGCCCACAGCATCGCTACCGCCAGCCGCTCGATCGTCTTGGGCGGCGTCGTCGCCGGCGCCGCCGCGACGACCTGCACCATCTCGGCGAAGTCGCCCGAACAATGCAGGGCGATGTCGCAGCCGGCGGCGAGGCAGCCGGCGGTGCGCGCGGCGAAGCTGCCGCCGAGCGCCTTCATGCCGAGGTCGTCCGACAGCAGCAGCCCGTCGAAGCCGATGTCGCCGCGGATCGTCTCGGCGATGACGACCGGCGAGAGCGTCGCGCAGCGGTCGGGATCGAGCGCGGCGTAGACGATGTGCGCGGTCATCGCCATCGGCGCGGCGGCGAGCGCGCGGAACGGTTCGAAGTCGACCGCCAGCGCGTCGCGCGCGGCGTCGACCACGGGCAGTTCGAGATGGCTGTCGACCGTGGCGCGGCCGTGGCCGGGGATATGCTTGACGACGCCGACGACGCCGCCGGCGCGCAGGCCGTCGAGGGTCGCCTTGCCGAGCGCGGCGACGCGCATCGGCTCGTCGCCGTAGCTGCGGTCGCCGATGATCGCGTCGCCGTCCGGGTGGCGGACGTCGAGCAGCGGCAGGCAGTCGACGGTGACGCCGACGTCGCGGAGCGTCAGCGCCAGCACCAGCCCGTTCAACCGCGCCGCCTCGATCGCGGTCAGCGGGGCGACGTCGTAGAGCGCGCCGAAGCGGGCGGCGGGGGGAAACTCGGGCCAGTGCGGGGGCTTGAGGCGGGCGACGCGGCCGCCTTCCTGGTCGATCAGGATCGGCAGGTCGCGGCCGGCGGTCTCGCGCAGGTCGTCGGTCAGCGCGAGGATCTGCTCGGGATCGACGCAGTTGCGCTGGAACAGGATATAGCCGGCGGGGTCGCTCTGGCGGAACAGCGCGCGCTCGTCGGCGGTCAGCGTCGGGCCGGCGAGACCGAGGAACACCGGGGTCATCGCCTCACTCCGCCACCAGGCATGGTTCGCCCGCGATCCTCAGCCGGGCGCAAAGGTCGACAGCGGCGGGGCGCGACGCGACGCCGCCGGCACGCAGCCGGTACAAGGTGGCACCGTCGCGCGTGAGCGTGTCGACGCGCTTGTCGAGCCCGGCGAGATAGGTGAAGCGCGCCGTGATCGTCTTCCACGCCGCATCGGCGGCGGCCTTGGTCGAGAAGGCGCCGAGCTGCAGCGCCGCGGTGCCGACGGGCTTGGCGACGGCGGGCTCGGGCACGGCACCCGCGGGCTTCGGCGGCACGACCTTGGTCGGCTCGATCCGCACCGTCTGCGGCAGGGCCTCCGTCGTCGCCGCCGGCGGCAGCAGGTCGACGGACGTGTAGTCGGCGGCGAGTGCGTCGAGGATC
>CAXUEV010000382.1:0-2026 GCA_964250105.1 uncultured Sphingomonadaceae bacterium | reverse complement strand
GCTGCCGCTGCCGCCGCCCCAGTCGCCGCCGCCGCCACCGCCACGAAACATGCCCGACGCCGCGCCCCACAGGATCGCCGAGCCGATGCCCGACGAGCGGCCGCGGCCACCGCGCGCCATCGAGAAGACGAGCCAGACGACGACGATCGCCAGCCAGAACAGCGCCCCCGGCCCGACCGAGGGGCGCTTGCCCGCCTGCGCCTGCTGCGTCGCGGCATCGGCGACCGCCGCCTGCGCCTGGTCGGCCGGAAGCCCGAGCTGGGCGATGATCGCGTCGGTCCCGGCGACGATGCCGCCCGAGATGTCACCCTTGCGGAACGCCGGGATGATCGCGGTCTGGATGATGACCGAGCTCAGCGCGTCGGTCAGCACGGGCTCGAGCCCGTAGCCGACCTCGACCCGCACCTTGCGGTCGTTCGGCGCGACGAGCAGGATCGCGCCGGTGTTCTTGCCCTTCTGGCCGATGCCCCAGGCGCGGCCGAGCTGGTAGCCGTAGTCCTCGATCGGCACGTCGCCGAGCGACGGCACCGTCGCCACGACGAGCTGGATGCCGGTCTGCGCCTCGAGCGTCGCGAGCTTGTCGGTCAGCGCCGCGGCGGTGTTCGCCGGGATGACGCCCGCGCCGTCGACGACGCGCCCGCTGAGCGGCGGGAACGCCGGCACCGCCGCCGCCGCGAGCGTTCCCCACAGCGCGGCGAGCAACAGCAGCGCCAGCGGCCACAGCTTCGTCACCGGTCGCGACTGCACCCGCTGCGTCAGAACTTCACCGTCGGCGCGACCTCGGCGTTCGCCGTCGTCGCGGTGAACGGCGTGAGCGGCTTGGCGCCGTAGATCACCTTGGCGCCGATCAGCGCCGGGAAGGTGCGGATCGTCGTGTTATAGTCCTGGACCGCGGTATTGTAGTCCTGGCGGGCGATGGTGATGCGGTTCTCGGTGCCCTCGAGCTGCGACTGGAGCGCCATGAAATTGGCGTTCGACTTGAGGTCGGGATAGGCCTCCTGCAGCGGGCGCAGCTGGTTCAGCGCGACGGTGACGCCGTTCTGCGCCTTCTCGTACGCCGCGACCTTGGCCGGGTCGGTCAGGTCGTCGCCCGACAGGCGGACGGCGTTGGCGCTCGCCCGCGCCTGGGTGACGCCGACGAGGACGTCCTTCTCCTGCTTGGCATAGCCCTGCACCGTCGCGACGAGGTTCGGGATCAGGTCGGCACGGCGCTGGTACTGGTTCTCGACCTGCGCCCACGACGCCTTCGCCGCCTCCTCCTTGGTCGGGATCGCGTTGACCCCGCACGCGCCGAGCGCGACCGTCATTGCCAGCGGCACAGCGACGCGTGCCGCGTGTCGGACCACAGACTTCATTCCCAACTCCCATGAAAGTCGACTATTCTCGTATCGCCACTACGCGTCGGGGCGGCACGCGACCAGAAGATAAGATGTGTTCCCCGACATCACAGAGGGAGAGCGAGTGTGTTCGACGAATTCAAGAAATTCATCGCCCGCGGCAACGTCCTCGACCTCGCCGTCGCGGTCGTGATCGGTGCCGCCTTCGGCACGATCATCGCGTCGCTGACGGACGACCTGATCATGCCGGTGATCGGCTTCCTGACCGGCGGTGTCGACTTCTCGAGCCACTTCATCCGCCTGGGCGCGATCCCGGCGAGCTATAGCGGGAGCCCCGACGACTATGCCGCGCTCAAGAAGGCCGGCGTCGCGCTGTTCGGCTACGGCAAATTCCTGACCGCGGTGATCAATTTCCTGATCATCGCCTTCGCCATCTTCCTGCTGGTGCGGACGGCGAACAAGTTCCTGGCGAAGGCGCTGGCGGCGATGACCGTCGGCGTCGCCCCGCCCGCCGACCTCGTCGTCCTCGAGGAAATCCGCGACGAGCTGCGCAAGCGGCCGCTGGCTTAGGCGGCGTAGGCGCGGACCGTCCGCGGGACGAGCGTCAGCGCGTCGCCGGGGGCGAGGCCGGCGGGCGGCTCGGCGGCGCTGACCTCGATCACCCGGCCGCGGTCGTCGGCGCAGTCGAG
>CAXUEV010000381.1:0-2027 GCA_964250105.1 uncultured Sphingomonadaceae bacterium | reverse complement strand
GAGCAGCGCCGCCGCTTGCGCACGCATCGCCGGCGACAGGCCGAAGCGCCGCGTCGCCTCGAACCCGGCCATCGCCGCCGCCGTCGCCGCGCCGTCGCGCCCGTGGAGCTCGAACAGCAGCCGCTCGAAGTTCGACGATACCTGGATGTCCATCGACGGCGCCGCGGTCGCTTCGACCGTGCCGACCGAATAGTCGCCGGCGCTGAGCGCGCGGTGGAGGATGTCGTTGACGTTGGTCGCGACGATCAGCCGGCCGATCGGCAGCCCCATCCGCGCCGCGACATAGCCGGCGAAGACGTCGCCGAAATTGCCCGTCGGCACCGAGAAGTTGACCGTCCGCGCCGGTGCGCCGAGGCGGACCGCGGCATAGAAATAATAGACCACCTGGAGCATCAGCCGCGCCCAGTTGATCGAGTTGACCGCCGCCAGCCGGTAGCGGCCGGCGAAGCGCGAATCGTTGAACATCGCCTTGACCAGCGCCTGGGCATCGTCGAAATTGCCCTCGACGGCGATGTTGTAGACGTTGGGCGCCTGCACCGTCGTCATCTGCCGCCGCTGGACGTCGGTCACCCGGCCGAGCGGGTGGAGCATGAAGATGTCGAGGTTGGCGCGCCCGGCGAGCGCGTGGATCGCCGCCGAGCCGGTATCGCCGCTGGTCGCGCCGATGATCGTGACATGCTCCTGGCGGCGGCCGAGGAAGGTCTCGAACAACAGCCCCAGCGCCTGCATCGCGACGTCCTTGAACGCCAGCGTCGGGCCGTGGAACAGTTCGAGCAGCCAGTGCCGCGCGTCGAGCTGGACCAGCGGCGCGACCGCGGCATGGCCGAAGCCGGCATAGGCGCGGGTCAGCAGGTCGCGCAGCTCGGCTTCGGTCAGCGCATCGCCGACGAAGGGCGCACAGACGCGGACTGCGGTCTCGACATAGTCGAGGCCCGCAAATGCCGCGATGTCGTCGCGCGTCAGTACCGGCCATGTCGCGGGCACGTACAGCCCGCCGTCCGGGGCGAGGCCCGCCAGCGTCACCGCTGAGAAACCCTGTGGAGGCGCGCTCCCGCGCGTGCTGACATAGTTCATGAGGGGCCGAGCCTTAGCCGCGCCGCGCCGCGCGGGCAAGCCGGCGTCGCATCCATGCTATCCGGCATGGGCAAAGCGGCATATCCTCCCGGTCGTAGCGGTTGCGTCGGCGTATCGACTGGGTCTGGGGGACCGGGCGTGAAACCTCGCCGCGCGATCGATGTCTAGTCCGGCGGCCGGCACCGTGGCCGCCGACGCTGCCGTCCCGGTCCGTGTCCGGCTGCTGCCGGGCTGGCTGCTGGGGGTGCTCGGCATCGTCGCGGTCCTCGTCGTCGTCGCGCTGGCGAGCGTCCTCCTGACCGGGCGGACGGTGATCGCCGGCGCCGACCGCCGCAACCAGACCGATCTCGCGATCGCCGCCAGCGGGCTCGAAGCCTGGGGCCGCGCCGTCGCCACCGTCGCCCCGGCCAACTTCGTCCGCGGCCGGGTGGTCCCGCTCGACCGCGACGAGCGCGACTATGCCGAGGGCTGGCGCTACCGCGCCTGGCTGCGCCATCCGACGCTCGACGAGTTCAAGATCGTCTATGCGGTGACGACCGCCGCCGGGTGCGACCGCATCCGCGCCGTCATCACCGCGCGCGAAGGGCTGCTGCCGTTCGTCCGCAACTACAACGACCTCAGCAGCCCGTTCATCAAGATCGTCGACAGCTTCCCGCTGCGCCGCATCTGGTCGCAGGACACGCACCGCGGCGACGCCGACGCCAAGGGCCTGCGCGCCTATGTCGGCCATATCGTCGGCGCGGCGCTGCCGGCGGACGTCCGGCCGCGGCGCGACGACGTCGTCTGCTACGCGGCCGGCATTCCGCTGGCGCGGCTGCTGGTGCTCGACCGGGCGGCGCGCAACTTCTCGACCTTCATGGTCGTCGACGCCGGCGGCCGCGTCGTCGCCCAGATCGGCAGCGACCCGCTGCCGATCGCCTGGGTGGACGACGTGCGGGCCGGCCGCTTCGACG
>CAXUEV010000380.1:0-2028 GCA_964250105.1 uncultured Sphingomonadaceae bacterium | reverse complement strand
ACCGACCTGCTCGACAAGGCCGAGGACCCGGCCAAGATGATCCGCATGATCATCATGGAGATGGAGGAGACGCTGGTCGAAGTCCGCGCCGGCGCCGCCCGCACCATCGCCGACCAGAAGGAAATGCGCCGCGCCGTCGCCCGCGCCGAGGCGGCGCAAGTCAGCTGGGCCGAGAAGGCCGAGCTGGCGCTGTCGAAGGGCCGCGAGGACCTGGCGACCGCGGCGCTGGTCGAGAAGGCCAAGGCCAAGAGCTTCGCCGACGCGACGCTCGCCGACATCGGCCAGCTCGACGACGGCCTCAACGCCAACGAGGAGGATATCCGCCGCCTCGAGGCGAAGCTGCGCGAGGCGCGCCAGCGCCAGAACACGCTGCTGACGCGGATCGAGAACGCCACCACCCGCTCGCGGCTGCGGGCGATGTACAAGGGCCCGCGGATCGAGGACGCCTTCGCCAAGTTCGAGGTCATCGAGCGCCGCGCCGACCTCGCCGAGGGCCACGCCGACGCGTTCGACCTCGGCGGCCCGCCGCGGTCGATTGACGACGAATTCGCCGACCTCAGGCAGACCGATGCGATCAGCGCCGAGCTCGCCGCGATGAAGGCCCGCCTCGCGCGGGACGAGGGTTGAGCCATGGACGGTGATTTCGCTACCCCGATCCTGATCTGCGCGATGCTGTTCATCGGCCTGCCGTGGATCCTGCTCCACTATATGTCGCAGTGGCGGCGGGCGAAGGGCATCTCGATCGAGGACGAGAAGCTGCTCGACGACCTCCACGAGACCGCCCGGCGCCTCGACAGCCGGCTCGATTCGATCGAGCGGATCATCGCCGCCGACAATCCCGACTGGAAGGACGGGGCGCTGTCGCAGCGCCCGTCCGACCGGCTCGCCCAGCGCAGGAACACGACCCCGCCATGCCCGCCCGCCGCACCAGCTTCTATCTCGACAAGCGCAATGCCAAGTTCCTCGGCGTATGCGCCGGCGTCGCCGACTATTTCGGGGTCGACCCGTTGTGGATCCGCGTCGGCTTCGTCGCCACCGTGTTCTTCCTGTTCCCGCCGGTGTTCTTCCTCTATTTCATCACCGCCTGGCTCGCCTCGCCCAAGCCCTATTCGCTGTACGAGGAGACGTCGGACGAGCGCGAGTTCTGGACCAAGGTCCGCGTCGCGCCGCAGCGGACGATCCGCGACACCCGCGCCAGCTTCCGCGAATCCGAGCGCCGGCTGCGCGACATCGAGGCCTATGTCACCTCGACCAACAGCCGCCTGTCGAACGAGATCGACAGCCTGCGCTAGCCGCCACGCTCAAAGGGGACAGTTCCGATGAACCCGTTCGAAATGGTCGTCCTGATCATCCTCATCGTCACCATCGGCCGGGTCGTCAGCGCCCGCTACGGGATCAACGCCTGGGACCGCAAGGGCCGGCACGGACCCGCCGCCGATCCGCAGAAGCTCGTCTCGATCGAGGACGGGGCGCGGATGAAGCACGAGATCGACCGGCTGAACGAGCGCATCGCCGTGCTTGAGCGCCTCGCCACCGATCCGTCGAAGCGCCTGTCGGACCAGATCGACGCGCTCGGCCGCGACCGCTGAGCCGGCACGGACAAGGAGACCGCCATGCCGCCCGCCGACGCCCTCCTCATCGTGTCGACCGCAACCTTGCTCGCATTGGCGCTCTGCGGCGGGATCTTCGCCTGGAGCTGGAAAGCGTGGCTCGACCTGCAGCGCCACCAGCTCTACCGCACGAGCCCAGGCGGCGACCTGCCGGCGGTGACCAACCGCATCGACCTCGCCGACCTGCGCGAGCGGATCAGGAAGCTCGAGGCGATCGCCGCCGGCGTCGATCTCTGATCCCGCCACCGCCGGCAACCGCCGCGGCGCTGCCGCGTTGAGCGCGCGCAAGGGGTGTAGCGATGGCGGGTGACGACGACTGGCGCGACGTGCGGCGCCGCGAGCTTCATGGCGAGATGCCGCGCCTCGGCGACGAGCGGCGGGCGGCACCCGTTCCGACCGCCGCCGGCGCCTATCGCCA
>CAXUEV010000379.1:0-2033 GCA_964250105.1 uncultured Sphingomonadaceae bacterium | reverse complement strand
GCCGCTCTATGCGCCCGAGCGCCGCCGCGACGTCCCGCTCGTCTGGGCGTGCCCGGCCGATGCCGCCGACGCGCGGGCGGTGACCGCGAACCTCGTCGCTGCGGCGCAGAAGGGCTGCCTCGACTGGCCGGCGCGCTTCCTCCACGCGCCGCTCGAGGACGTCATCGTAAAGCTGCTGCTGCCGACGCCGGTGACGCCGAACATGGTGACGCTGGCCAATGTCGCCGTCGCGCTCGCCGCCGGGATCGCCTTCGCCGGCGGCCGGCTATGGACCGGGCTGATCGTCGCGCTGCTGTGCGGGGTGATCGACGGCGTCGACGGCAAGCTGGCGCGGACGCGGCTGCAATTCTCGCGGCTCGGCGAACTCGAGCACGTCTTCGACAAGGTCGCCGAATACGGCTGGTTCGCCGCCGCCGCGGCGACCTTCGCGCGCCTGCTCGGCAACGCCGGGCCGTGGGCGGCGGCGGCGCTGCTGATCGGCTTTGCGCTTGCCGAAAGCCTCCAGGGCGAGTTCTTCCGCCGCTTCACCGGCACCCAGCTCGACGATACCGGGCGCTTCGAGCGGCGCTTCCGCCTTGTCGCCGCGCGGCGCAACACCCTGCTGTGGACGTGGCTGCCGTTCGCCGTGGCCGGGGCATGGTATGTCGGATTCTTTACACTCGCGCTTTATACGATGCTAAGCTTCTTCGTGATGCAGGTCCGCTTCTTTGCCCGGCTCGGTCGCTACGGCCGGCACCGGTCGCCGGTGATCGACCGCAACTTCGCCGAAAGCGCCTACGAACTCCTCGCCAAGCCCGCGACGCGCCGCCAAGGGACCGCCAATGTCTGATATCAACGTCGCCGTCGTCGGGGTCGGCAACTGCGCCAGCTCGCTCGTCCAGGGGCTGAGCCATTACGCCAACGGCGGCTCGAACGACGCGCTCGGCCTCGCCCATTGGGACCTCGGCGGCTACCGGCCGAAGGACGTCAGGGTCGTCGCGGCCTGGGATGTCGACCGTCGCAAGGTCGGCCGCGACCTGTCGGAGGCGATCTTCGCCAAGCCCAACTGCACGCAGATCTTCTGCGACCATGTCGCGCCGAGCGGCGTCACCGTGGCGATGGGCCGCCGCCTCGACGGCGTCGCCGCGCATATGGCGAACTATGCCGACGACCGCACCTTCCTCCCCGCCGACCTGCCCGAGCCGGCGATGGACGACGTCGTCCGCGTCCTCCGCGAGACCGGCGCGCAGGTGCTGCTCAACTATCTGCCGGTCGGCAGCCAGGCGGCGACCGAATTCTACGCCGAATGCGCGCTCGCCGCACGCGTCGCCTTCGTCAACAACATCCCGGTGTTCATCGCCAGCGACCCGACCTGGGCGGCGCGCTTCCGCGACGCCGGCGTGCCGCTGATCGGCGACGACATCAAGGCGCAGCTCGGCGCGACGATCGTCCACCGCACGCTCGTCGACCTTTTCGCCCGGCGCGGCGTGACGATCGACCGGACCTACCAGCTCAACACCGGCGGCAACACCGACTTCCTCAACATGCTCGACCGCAGCCGCACGGCGTCGAAGAAAGTGTCGAAGACCGAGGCCGTCCAGTCGGTCGCCGCGACCCGCTTCGAACCCGACGACATCCATGTCGGGCCGTCGGACTATGTCGCGTGGCAGAACGACAACAAGGTCGCCTTCATGCGCCTCGAAGGGCGGATGTTCGGCGGCGTACCGGTCAACCTCGAGCTGCGGCTGTCGGTCGAGGATTCGCCCAATTCGGCCGGCGTCGCCATCGACCTGATCCGCTGCGCCCGGCTCGCGCTCGACCGCGGCCTCGGCGGCGTCCTGATCGAGCCGAGCGCCGCCTTCTGCAAGCACCCGCCGGTACAATCCCCCGACGCTGCCGCGCACGACGCGCTGACCGCGTTCATCGCGCGAACGAGCTCGAACTGACCGGCCCCTCACTACCCTCTCCCCTTAAGGGCGAGGGACAGCCGTGGAACGCGGCAGGGAGAGGGGTCGCGCGCTTGCCCCCTCTCCCTCAAGGGAAGAAGGTAGGGC
>CAXUEV010000378.1:0-2036 GCA_964250105.1 uncultured Sphingomonadaceae bacterium | reverse complement strand
CGTCGCGGTCGACCTCGCGCCCGGGATCGGCGACTTCGGCCAGGCGGCGTCGGTCGGCGGCATCGACCTGACCGACGCGGCGGCGGCGACCGCCGCCTATGCGCGCATCGTCGCCGACCACGGCCCGCTCGCCGGCCTCGCCAACATCGCCGGCGGCTTCGCGTGGGAAACCGTCGCCGACGGCGACGTCGACACCTGGGACCGGCTCTACCGGATCAACGTCCGCTCGGCGCTCAACAGCTGCCGCGCGGCGCTGCCCGGGCTCGCCGCGGGCGCGATCGTCAACGTCGGCGCCGCCGGGGCGCTCAAGGCCGCCGCCGGCATGGGCGCCTATGCCGCGAGCAAGGCCGGCGTCGCCCGCCTGACCGAGGCGCTTGCCGAGGAGCTCAAGGACCGCGGCGTCCGCGTCAACGCCGTGCTGCCGTCGATCATCGACACCCCCGCCAATCGCGCCGACATGCCCGACGCCGCCCACGACCGCTGGGTCACCCCCGCCGCGCTCGCCGCCGTCATCGCCTTCCTCCTGTCGGACGCCGCCGCCGCCGTGACGGGCGCGTGCCTGCCGGTGACGGGCCGCGTCTGACGCCACGCGGCGATCGGGCGACGGTATCGGCACTGACTTCGCGAAGTGCGATGCAGCCTTCGATTTGGCCGTCTCGATCCCGCGATGGCGAATGTACCCGGTCGAACCGCCCCTCCACCACGCCAAGAGGCGCGGTCCCCCTCCCCATTCCGGGGACGATCTTGCTCGCCTCGCTTTCAAAGGGATGACGCCGAATCCAGATCCTCCCCGCCAGGGGGAGGGGGACCATCGCCCTTGCGATGGTGGAGGGGCGCCGTGACCGGGTACACGCCCGGCCGCCTGCCCGGTCGGACCGCCCCTCCACCACGCCAAGGGGCGCGGTCCCCCTCCCCCTGGCGGGGGAGGATTTCGCGCGCCGTGACGCCGAATCCGATTGCCGCTTGTTGCAGCGCCGCATGACGCACTAATGGCGTCCAGCCGAAAGCCACCGATGATGCACGCACCGCAACCCGCTCCGCCGCCGAAGTTCGGCACCATCGTGCTGCTCGGCGCGCTGATCGGGCTGGGGGCGGCGTCGATCGACCTGTACCTGCCGAGCCTGCCGTCGATCGGCACCGCCTTCGGCGTCGATGCGGCCGCGGTGCAGCAGAGCATGTCGGCGTTCTTCGTCGGCATGGCGGTCGGGCAGCTCGCGCTCGGGCCGCTGTCGGACCGGTTCGGCCGCCGGCCGGTGCTGCTCGTCGGCCTGTCGGTCTATGTCGCGGCTTCGCTGGCGTGCGCCGCGGCGCCGTCGATCGAGTGGCTCGTCGCCAGCCGCGTCGTCCAGGCGCTCGGCGCGTGCAGCGGGCAGGTCGTGGCGCGGGCGATCGTCCGCGACCGCTACGACCATCAGGATTCGGCGCGCATCTTCTCGCTGATGACGCTCGTCCTCGGCGTCGCGCCGATGGTCGCGCCGACGCTCGGCGCATGGCTGGTGACGATCACGACGTGGCGCGCGCTGTTCGTCGTCCTCGCCGTCCTCGGCACCGTCATCGGCCTCGCCGTCGCGCTGCGCATGGACGAGAGCCGGACGGCGGCGACCGCGACCCAGGCGCGCGGCGAGAGCGTGCTCCAGTCCTATGCCGGCCTGCTCGGCCGGCGGCGGCTGGTCGGCTATCTGCTCGGCAACGCGCTCAGCGGCGGCACGCTGTTCGCCTATGTCGCCAGCGCGCCCGACCTGCTGATCACCGACTACGGCTTCACCCCCGGCCAGTTCGCCGCCGCCTTCGCCGCGATCGCGGTCGGGGTCATCGGCGCGAGCCAGGTCAACCGCTGGCTGCTCGTCCGCTTCGCCGCCGACCGGATCCTCGGCGGCGCCAGCCTCCTCGGCGCCGCCGCCGGCCTGACCCTGCTCGCCGCGGCGACGACCGGGATCGGCGGGGTGCCGGCGGTGCTCGTCACGCTGTTCGTCTGCCTCGGCTCGTACGGCCTCGTCGCCTCGAACGCGACGGCGGGCGCGCTCGGCGTCGATCCG
>CAXUEV010000377.1:0-2044 GCA_964250105.1 uncultured Sphingomonadaceae bacterium | reverse complement strand
TCGGCGAGATAGACGCGCGCGCGCCGGTCGAGCCGGCCCATGATGCCGAAGTCGATCACGCCGATGCGCGGCGGCCGGCCCTCTTCGCCCGGCAGGATGAACAGATTGCCCTGGTGCATGTCGGCGTGGAAGAAGCCGTCGGCGATCGCCTGCCGCAGGAAGCTGCGCACCAGCGTCGCCGCCAGCGCCCGGCGGTCGAGCGCGAGCGCGTCGATCCGCGCCCGGTCGGACAGCTTGATGCCGTCGATCCAGTCGATCGTCAGCACCCGCCGCGTCGTCCGCGCCCAGTCGACACCCGGAACGACGAAATCGGGCTCGGCCGCCATCGCCGCCTTGAGCTCGGAGGCCGACGCCGCCTCGCGCCGCAGGTCGAGCTCGGCGAGCGTCCACGACTTGAAGCTGGCGATGATCGCGCGTGGCCGCAGCCGGGCGAACTCGCCGCCCTGGCCCTCGAGCCGCGCCGCCGCCCATTCGTACGTCTCCATCGCGCGGGCGAAGTCGGCCTCGATGCCCGGACGCAGGACCTTGACCGCGACGGCGCGGCCGTCGGTGGTGACGCCGCGGTGGACCTGGGCGATCGACGCGGCGCCGACCGCGACGGGTTCGATCGTGCTGAACAGCGTCGTCCAGCGCGCGCCGAAGCCGGCGTCGAGCGCCGCCTCGATCGCGGCGAACGGCACCGGTGGCAGCGCGTCCTGGAGCCGCGCGAGATCGATCGCCGCCGCCTGGCCGATCAGGTCGGGGCGCGTCGCCAGCGCCTGGCCGAGCTTGATCGCCGCCGGGCCGAGCGCCTCGAACGAGCCGGCATAGTCGGGAACCTTGGGCGCGTTGGCGCCGAAACGCGCGAGCCGCGCCAGTCGCCGGATGTGCCGGGGGAGTGCCGGGCTCGTCTCGATCTCGCGCAGCGCGCCGTGCCGGGCGAGTGTCCGCCCCCAGCGCAGCAACCGCCAGAGATGGACCGCCGCGCTGGTCACGCCTTCCAGCCGCTGTGGACCGCGACCAGCCCGCCGAGGATCGGCCGCGTCGCCACGCGCGTGAAGCCCGCCGCCGCGACCATCGCCGCAAACTCGGCCATCGGCGGAAATCGCCGAATGCTTTCAACCAGATAGCGATACGCCTCCTCGTCCCCCGCCACGACCCGCCCGATCTGCGGCACGACGCGGTGCGAATAGGCGTCGTAGAGGCGCGCGAAACCGGGCCATTCGGTGGTCGAGAATTCGAGGCAGAAGAAGCGCCCGCCGTATCTCAGCACCCGATGCGCCGACACCAGCGCCGCCGGGATATCGGTGACGTTGCGGATGCCGAACGCGATCGTGTAGGCGTCGAACGCGGCATCGCCGAAGCTCAGATGCTCGGCATTCTCCTCGGCCCAGCTCAGACCGTCGATCCCCCGCCGCTCGGCGCGTTCCCGGCCGACCGCGAGCATCGCCGGGTTGATGTCGGCGACGGTGACGACCGCGCCGGCGGCGGCGAGGCGGAAGGCGATGTCGCCGGTGCCGCCGGCCATGTCGAGGATCCGCTCGCCGGCGCGCGGCCGGACCATGCGCACGAACTCGTTCTTCCAGCTGCGGTGGAGGCCGCCCGACATCAGGTCGTTCATCAGATCGTAGCGCGCGGCGACGCGCTCGAACACGCTCGTCACGCGGCGCGTCTTCTCGGCGGGGGCGACTTGCTCGAAGCCGTAGCTGACGGTCGGGTCCATGCCGGCTTCGTAGCCGAGCGTCCCGGTGGCGGCAAACGGGCGCGGTGTCGCTGGCGTTGTCGCTGCGCGAACGGCTATGGTGTAGCCGCAATGCCCGAACTGCCCGAAGTCGAGACCGTCGTCCGGGGCCTGCGCCCGGTGCTCGTCGGCCGGCGGCTGGCGCGGGTCGAGCTCCACCGCGCCGACCTGCGCACGGCCTTCCCCGACGGGCTGGTCCAGCGATTGGTCGGCGCGCGCGTCACCGGCATCGGCCGCCGCGCCAAATACGGGCTGATCGCGACCGACCGCGACGACACGCTCGTCTTCCACCTCGGCATGTCGGGGCGGATGCGGCTCGATCCG
>CAXUEV010000376.1:0-2052 GCA_964250105.1 uncultured Sphingomonadaceae bacterium | reverse complement strand
GGCGGCGGCCCGGCGCTCGGCTACGACGAGGTCTTCCTCGACGCCGGCGACGGCCATGTCGCCGGCGTCCGCGCGACCGCCGCCGGCTGGGATGCGCCGCACCTGCTCCAAGGCGTCTATCTGTTCCACTTCACATTGCTGGCGGGCGATGTTGGACGCTGGCTGATGGGCGTGGTCGCGGCGGTCTGGCTGTTGAGCAACCTTATTGGTGTCTATCTGACCTGGCCCCTGCGGCCGCCGTGGCGCCAGTGGCGGCGGAGCTGGACGTGGCGCTGGTCGAGCCCGCTGCCACGGCTGCTGCTCGACATCCACCGGGCGAGCGCGCTGTGGCTGCTGCCGGCGCTGACGGTGCTGGCGTTCACCTCTTTGGCGATGAATTTCTTCGACGAGGCGCTGGTGCCGGCGGTGCGGCGGCTGTCGCCGCCGTTTCCTTCACCGTTCGACCGGCCGGCGGCGAAAACGCCGTCGACACGGACGATCGGCTTCGCCGACGCCCTCCGCGATGCGACGGTGCTGGCGGCGCGGCAGGGGGGCGACCGGCGGGCGGCGGTCGTCCAGTATGAGCCCGATCGCGACCTCGTCGGGGTGCGCTTCACCGCGTCGGGCATCGAGAATTATCAAGGGCTTGGGCCGGTAACCTATTGGTTCGACGGCCGCGACGGGCGGTTCGTCTACGAGGACGATCCCTACCGGGACAGCACCGGGCAGAAGCTGATCCGCGCGCTCTACCCGCTGCATACCGGCGCGATGATCGGCGGCTGGGGCGTCGCGTTCGACGTCGTCCTCGGGCTCGCGGTGTTGGAGATGAGCGGCACCGGCGTCTATCTCTGGCTCAAGCGGCGGCGTGGGAAAACCGCAGGTCGCCGTGCGGCACACGCGCGGCACGACCCGGCCACGACCGCTAGACGCGGCCGGGATTGAAGCGGCACATCCATCGTACGAGCGCGGCGTCGGGATGGCGGCCGAGGATCTCGCGCAGCGTCTCGGGCCGCTCGTCCTGGCCGAGCTTGAACTTGCCCTCGACGCGCGTGACGTCGGCGCGGAAGGCGATGATCGCCTGCTCCATCCGCCGGTAGCGCGCGCCCATGTCGGCGGGGGTCCAGCCGCTCACCGGGTCGTGATCCATCGCCGCGGTCAGCAGGCTCAGCGCCGCATCGCCGCCGTCGGGCTCGAAGCGGATCCGCGCGGCGATGCGCAGCTGGGCATAGTTCCACGTCGGCGCCCATGTCCGGTCGGAGACGTACGCCGGCGAGATGTACGCCTGCGGGCCGGTGAACAGGATCAGCACCGCCGGGTCGGCGGTCAGCGCGGCGACGAGCGGGTTGCGCCGCGCCATATGGCCGACGAGCGTCGTGAGGCGCCCGTCCGCGTCGGTCTCGGCCATCAGCGGCAGCACGCTCGGCAGGCGCGCGTCGCCGCCGGCGGGGCACAGCCACGCCAGCGGATAATCGTGGATCAGGTCGGTGACGTCGCGGTCGGCGAAGCGCTCGTACGGCGACCGCGCCGGCCGGTCGGCCGGTGCGCCCGGTGCCGGCGCGGCGAGATTGTCGTCCGGCTGATCCACGCGCCTCTCCGCCTGCCGAGGTCGGCGGCGGTATCCCGCGGCCCCCGTCGGCACGGCAACCGCCAAGAACGACAAGTCCGCGGGGCCAGTCGCCGGCGTTGCGCCGTGCCGCGCGGCTGCTAGACTGGACCCGTCCGGCGTCGCACAGGCGGAACGGAGAGACCATGCTGCGACCGTGGAAGGTGGTGCTGGGCGAGCGGATCGACGCCGCGCGGCCGATGCCGCTCTACCTGCAGATCGTCCACGCGCTGATCCACGAGATCGAGCGCGGCCGCCTCCATTCGGGGATGTTCCTGCCGAGCAGCCGCGAGCTGGCGGCGCTGCTCGGGGTCAACCGCAAGACCGTCGTGCTCGCCTACGAGGACCTGATCGCGCAGGGGTGGCTGGCGTCGACCGGAACGCGCGGCACGATCGTGTCGAACTCGCTCCCCGATGCGGCGCCGAAGCTGCCGGCGCGAGACAGCGCCACGCCAAGATCGTACTCGGCG
>CAXUEV010000375.1:0-2054 GCA_964250105.1 uncultured Sphingomonadaceae bacterium | reverse complement strand
GCGTCGGGATTGTTCTGCGCGATCCAGAGGTCCGGCGCCGCCTCCGGCCGGTCGCGAGTGCCCGCCATCTGCGCCGGCGACATCGGCTGCGACACGGCTTCGATGCCGATCGCGCGTAGGGATGCGACAAGCAGGTCGACGGGCCGCTGCTGCAGCGCGGACTCCGCGATCGAGTAGCCGACCGCGATTTTCACCGGCCCGTGTGCTGCGACGATCCGGCGCGCCTCCGCCAGCCCAATCGTTGCGCGAGGAGCAACCGCCGGCATACGCAGCGCCTCGGGATAGAGCGAGACGGCCGGCGTCGCGTAGCGGCCGAACGCTTCCGTGAGCCAGTGGCGTGGCGCCATCGCCGCGAACATCGCAGCGCGCAGGTCGGGCGACCGCAGCGCCCGGCTGCGGTTGACGTACGCCATCTCGATCCCGAGGTCGCGATAGGCGTTGACCGCGAGCCCCGGCGGCAGCATCCCTAGCCGATCAAATGGATAACCGTGCAGCACGGCATCGAGCTCGCCGTCCTGCAGCATCAGCACCTGCTGGCTGATGTCGGGCACGACGAAAATCTGGATCTCGTCGAAATAGGGTGCGGGCCCATCGAAGTGCGGGTTGCGTGCCAGCGTGATCCGTTGGCCCGGGCGCACCGAGGCCAGCATATAAGGCCCGGTGCCGTCCGAATGGGTGTCCAGCCAAGCGGCGCCGCGATCGGCCGCGGCGTACCGTACAAGCGCGGTCGAGCCGACGATCTTCGGTCCCCAGGGGCTGGCGAGATGCGCGAGGAACGACGGGTCAGGGTTCTTCAGGCGCATCACGACGGTGCGCGCATCGGGCGTCTCGATCGCGGCGACGCCAGCGAGGAAATAGGCCAGTGCGAAGCCGCCATCGCGGCGGCGGCGCAACGACGCGGCTGCCGCTGCCGCCGTAAGCGACGTGCCGTTCGAGAAGCGCACCCCGTCGCGCAGGCGGAAACGATAGGTGAGACCGTCGGGCGACATCGACCAGGCGGCCGCGAGGTCGGGCACCAGCGTCAGCGTGCCCGGCGCATAGGCCACCAGCCCGCCATAGACGACGCGCATGGCATCGAGCCCGGAGAGCAGGAAGGCGTTGTCGGGATCGAAGCTCGACGGATCGGCCTGATAGGCGACGCGCAGCACGCGCGCCGATCGCTCGCCCGGCGCGCCGGGCTGGATCAGCCCCGCCACTCCCAGCGCGGCCGCCAGCAGCGCGACCAAGGCGACGACGCGTTTCACTGGCGCTTGAGCAGGGTGCCGAGCCCGTCGCCCGCAAGATTGGCGCACAGGCTCAGCGCGAAGACGCACGCCGCGGGAATGACCGGTATCCACCAGTCGGTGGTCATGTAGATGAGATTGCGCGCGATCATCGCGCCCAGCTCCGGGTTCGGTGCCAGCGCGCCCAGCCCGAGGAAGGAGAACATCGAGAAGACCAGCACAACGTTGGCGACGTCGAGCGTCGCCGAAACCGCGATGACGGGCAGCGCCGCCGGCAGCATGTAGCGGCCGAGCAGGCGCGTGCCTGACACACCCGCAAGCCGCGCGGCCTGGACATGCGGCCGCACCGCCACCGCGCGCAGCTCGCCGCGAACGATCCGCGCGTACCAGGGCCACCAGAACAGCGAAAGCGCCGCCACGGTGTGCCACGTGCCCGGGCCGAGCGCGCCGACCACCGCCAGCGCGATCATCGTGCCCGGCACGACAAGAAATAATTCGCTGACGGCATCGATCAGCCGATCCTCGATCCCGCCGCGCACCGCCGCGACTGCGCCCGCCACGCTGCCGACGACGACGGCCACCACGATCACGCAACAAGCCGGCAGCCAGGTCAGCCGCACGCCGAGAAGCACGCGCGAGAAATGGTCGCGTCCGATCTCGTCGGTGCCGAATGGATGGCGCATGCTGGGTGTCAGGAACGAAGCATCGACTCGCAGCATGGGATCGAACGGCGTCAGCCACGGTGCCAGCAACGCCAGCAACGTCACCCCGGCGAGCGACCAGAGCGCCACGCGCTCGACGAGCGGCAGCGCCGCGATGCCGCCGAGCCAG
>CAXUEV010000374.1:0-2059 GCA_964250105.1 uncultured Sphingomonadaceae bacterium | reverse complement strand
ACGGCCGCCGATTCGGCGGCGGCGGCGACGGCGAGCGCCTCGTCGGCGGCGGCGTCCTCGCTTTGCAGCGACGACGGCGCGACGACGGTGACGATGGTGAAGTCGCGGTCGTCGATCACCGAGGTCGTGCCCTCGGGCAGCGTCACCGCCGAGATATGGACCGAGTCGCCGATGTCGAGGCCGGCGAGCGAGATCGTGATCTGGTCGGGGATCGCGGTCGACGGGCAGGTCAGCGCGATCTCGTGGCGGACGATGTTGAGGATGCCGCCGCGCTTCATGCCGGGCGACTTGTCCTCGTCGACGAAGTGCACCGGCACCTCGACGTCGATCACCGCGTTCGCCGCGAGGCGGAGGAAGTCGACGTGGATCGGGCGGTCGCTGACCGGGTGGAACTGGACGTCGCGCGGCAGGGTCCGCTCGATCCTGCCGTCGAGCTCGATCTCGACGACCGAGTTCATGAAGTGGCCGGTGTGGAGCTGGCGCGTCAGCTCCTTCAGCGGCACGTGGATTTTGACCGGGGCTTCCTTGTTGCCGTAGATCACCGCGGGAACGCGACCGGTCAGGCGCACGGCGCGGGAGGCTCCCTTGCCTGCCCGCTCGCGCACGGCCGCCGCGAGGTGCATCGCTTCGCTCATGTGCTTGTCTCCAAAAGACCCGCGCGCCTCCAGGGATGCGGGCGCGGGCAGCGGCGGCGTATAGGCGCGAAGCCGCCGCCGCGCAACCGTCAAGCTGGACTCGCCCGTCCCCAAGCATTGCTTGGCCGACCCCGATCGCGCGACCGGGGTATAATGTCGGGGCAAGCGGATCACCCCCGGACTCCACCCGCTTGACCGACTGGGCGAGGGTGCGCGCGCCCTCGCCCGTCCTTCGGTCCGTCGCGCAAGGAGATGTCATGGCTGCCGCCGCCCGCCCGACCGCGATCGCCTGGCTCGTCCCGGGGCTCAACGGCTCGGGCGGCGAGCATTGGCAGACGCGCTGGTCGCAGATGCGCGCCGACTGCGCCGTCGTCGAGCAGGACGAGTGGCACGATCCGCACCCCGCCGACTGGACGCGACGGCTCGACGCGGTGATCGCCGAGTCGGCGCTGCCGGTCGTCCTCGTCGCGCACAGCCTCGGCTGCGCCGCGGTGGCGCACTGGGCGGCGGGCGGCGATTCCTCGCGCGTCGCCGCCGCGCTGCTGGTTGCGCCGTGCGACGTCGACCGCGTCGACGCCTGCGCCGCGATCCGCCGCTTCACGCCGATGCCGGTCGCGGCGCTGCCGTTCCGCTCGACCGTCGTCGCCAGCCGCGACGATCCGTACAGCGAGTTCGCCCGCTCGAGATGCTTCGCCGACCGCTGGGGCAGCGCCTTCGTCGACGCCGGCGCGCTCGGCCACATCAACGCCGCCTCGGGGCTCGGCGACTGGCATTTCGGCCAGGTGCTGCTCGACGACCTACTCGCCGCGACGCGCGGCGAGCGCCACGCCCGCGCGGCGGCGCTGCGCACCGCGGCCAAGCCGGCGCCGCCGTGCTTCGGCATCTGACGCGGTCGTAAAGCACGGCGATCTCCACGCGAACCGCTGCTTCCCCCGTTCGTGACGGGATAAGGTTGCGAGGCTGTTGAAGTCACGGGCGGATCGGCCGGCCGACGCAAAAGCTTCGCGCCGCTGCAACCGATCCGACACATGCGCGCCGTAAGCGCCGCGCTCGGGGGACCCGCGGCGGTCCGGCAGCGACAGGGCTAATCTTCATGACATCACGTACGAACGTCCTGCCGTTGCTCGGCAGCGTCGCCGCCCTGGCCCTGCTCGCCGCCCCCGCCCGCGCCGCCGCCCCCGAAGCTGCCCCGGAGGCGGCGCCGGAAGCCGTCGACGCCGACGCCGACGGCGGGACGATCGTCGTCACCGGGCGGACGACGCGGTCGGTCACGCAGGTCAGCGACGTCGAGATCCAGAAGATCGTCCCCGGCGCGAGCCCGCTCAAGGCGATCCAGACGCTGCCCGGCGTGACGTTCCTCACCGCCGACCCGTGGGGCAACAACGAGCAGAACATCTCGCTGTTCATCCACGGCTTCAACGCGC
>CAXUEV010000373.1:0-2069 GCA_964250105.1 uncultured Sphingomonadaceae bacterium | reverse complement strand
CCGGCTTGGTCGGGTCCTGGTTCTTCAGCTGCGCGGTCATCAGCGCGAGGAAGTCCGCCTGGCCGAGCGTCGTCCGGCCGCCTGCGGTCGGCGTGATCGCGGTCGCGTCGTCGGTCCGGATGCCGAGGCCGCTCAGCGGGTTGGTCATGGGCTGGGGTCCTTATCGGCCGAGGCGGAGGGTATCGAGCAGCAACGCCTTGGCGGTGCTCAGCACCTCGACGTCGTTGGCGTACTGGCGCGAGGTCTCGATCATCTCGACCAGCTCCTGGTTGGTGTCGACCGCGGCGACGAAAACGTCGCCGTTGGCGTCGGCGAGCGGGTGAACGGGGTCGTGGCGGCGTTCGGGTGTGCCCGTGCCGCCGACGACGCGCTCGACGTCGACCGTGCTGCGCGCGGCCCCGTCATAGACGGTGGCGAACACCGGCTTGCGCGCTTGGTACGCCGTCGCCGCCGAGCCGGCGATGCCGCCGGCGTTGGCGAGGTTGCTCGCGGTGGTGTTCAGCCGCACCAGCTGCGCCGCCATTGCCCGGCCGGCGATATCAAAGATCGACAGCGGCGGCATCATTCGCCCTTCAGCGCCAACATGATCCCGGCGATGCGGCCGTTGAGGAAGGCGAGGGTGGTGCGGTACTGGACGCTGTTCTCGGCGAAGCGCGTCTGCTCGGTGGCGAGCTCGACGGTGTTGCCGTCGAGGCTGCTGGCGACCGGCACGCGGTAGCGGACGGCATCGCCGGCGCCGGCGAGCGCCGCGCGGAAGTCAAGGTCGCGCGCCTTGAAGCCGGGGGTGGCGGCGTTGGCGATGTTCGATGCGAGCAGCTCGAGCCGCTCGCCGCGCAGCCTGAGCGCGTCGCCGTGGATGCCGAACTGCCGATCGATCAGGTCCATGTGCGGACTCCCTGGCGTTGCCCATGCGGCGCTCTGCAACCGTCGTGCCAAGTGTCGTCGCGGGGGCGGCGGTCGTCGGGGCGGCAAGGACTTGCCGAGCCGATGTTGCCGGCTTGCCGCCATGGCCGGTCGCGCCCGGCGTGCGAGGGCTGGCCCGCTTCTTGCTCGGCAACGGCAAAGGAGACTCCGATGATCGCGCTCGTCCTGTTCGCCGCCGCGGCGTTGCACGACCTCGGCGCGCTGGCGGCGCAGGTGTCGGCCTATGCCGGGCACGACGTGGCCATTGACCCGCGGCTGCGGCTTCCCGCCTGCGGCCACCCGCCGATCGTCGCGCCGGGGCCGGCGACCGGTTCGATCGCCGTCGAATGCAGCGCGCCCATGTGGCGCATCTACATCGCCGACCGTGCCGCCGCGCCGGTGCGCAAGCTGGTCGTGCGCGGCGATCCCGTCGCGGTCATCGCCGATGGCCCAGGCTTCCGCGTCACCGTCGCGGGAACCGCCGAGAACGACGCCGGTGCCGGCGAGCGCGTGCGGGTGCGCGACGCGACGAGCGGCACCAGGCTGACCGCAATCGTCGCCGCTGACGGCAGTATTTCGCTGCCGGGCTACAACTTGCTGCCGAGCGGTCGTTAAGGCTTGGCGGACCGCGAGGCCGGTTGACAGAGGAAGCAGTGATGATCGATCGTATCGGCGGGAGCCCGCTCGTCCCGCTCCGGACCGCGCCGGCGAGCACCACGGCACCGGCCAAGCCGGTGGCGACGGTCGCCGCGGCCGCGCCGGCCTCGACGCTGGCGGCGACGGTACGCGATCTGGCGGCGGCGCCGCCGGTCGATACCGCCAAGGTCGACCGCGTCAGGAGCGCCCTGGCGCTCGGCACCTACGCGATCGATCCCGCCAAGATCGCCGACAGGATGATCGCGCTCGACCTGCCACACCGTGGCTGACGCCGCGAGCGAAGTCTTCGATCGGCTGCTGGCGGCGATGCGCGACGAGCTCGCGGCGCTCGATGGCAGCGATGCCGCGCTGATCGAAACGGCGACACGACGCAAGGTCGTCGCGCTCGCCGCCGCGCGCGATGCCGGCGGGGTCGATCCGGCACAGCTGCGCGAGGCTCGCGACCTCAACGCGCTGGCGGCGACGCGGACCAACATGCTGCTTGCCGGCGTCAACCGCCGCCTCGCCGC
>CAXUEV010000372.1:0-2070 GCA_964250105.1 uncultured Sphingomonadaceae bacterium | reverse complement strand
TCGACTGTCAGGCTCCAGCCCTCCGCGCCGGCCGGGCGCGAGGCCAGCGTCAGCCGCGCGACGCTGGCGATCGACGGCAGCGCCTCGCCGCGGAAGCCCAATGTGGCGATGCGCGCGAGGTCGCCGTCGTCGAGCTTCGACGTCGCGTGGCGCTCGACGCTCAGCCGCAGCTCGGCCGCGTCCATGCCGCGGCCGTCGTCGGCGACGGCGATATGGTCGACGCCGCCGGCGACGAGCTCGACCGCGATCCGCGTCGCGCCGGCATCGACCGCATTCTCGACGAGCTCCTTGACCGCCGCCGCCGGCCGCTCGACGACCTCGCCGGCGGCGATCTGGTTGACCAGCTGGTCGGGCAGGCGGCGGAGCGGCATCGCTGCGACCCTAGCGCGCGGCGTCGTCGCCGTCATGCCCGCTGCGCGCGCCGCCGCGGCGGCGGTTCAGGCGGCGACGGCAGACGGTTTCGGGTCCGTGGCGGGGCCCTCTCCACCATGCTGCGCATGGTCGCGGCACCAAGACGACGGCCGCCATAAACGTGTCGGTCGTCTCATTGCAGCTCGGCGGACTGAATCGTATCGCGTCTCAATAATTACATTGTATCGGCCGGCGATATCTGCTTGGTGGTGATTGCAGAGCATGAGGGGAACGATGCCGATCGTCGTCGAATCGAGGGACAAGCGGATCAAGGCGGTGATGGCGGCGAAGCCGGGAGCGAGTGTTCACGGTTTGCAGCTCGCGGTGGCGATCAAGATTCGTATCAGGATCGACGTATTACGGGCGGCTAATTCACTGGCGGAGGTCTCGAGTGCGCATCCGGAGTGGCGTGTTCACGCCTGGGCAGGGCGGGCACACTATTACTCGATCGACGTCACCGGCAACTATCGTCTTCTGTTCAGTTTCGACCACAAGACATTGATCGCTTCCGATATGATCTACGACGATCCTCATTGACGCGTAGCAGTTTATAATTTCCTTTCCGATTGTGTAACAGGGAGTCTTCGCGATGAGCGACCAGAGTGCAGCGGGCGAGCATTACGAGCATAACGAGCCCGTCTCGACGGCGTACAGCATTCATCCGGGCTTGCTGCTCAAGGTCGAAATCCTGCCTGGCCAGCGGCTGACGGGCGCCAAGCTGGCGGATGCCATCGGCGTGGCGCGTCCCGGCTTTTCCAACATGCTCAACGGTCATCGCGCGATCACGCCGTCGCTCGCCGTCAAGATCGAACGTGCGATCGGTTATTCCGCGGACCTTCTCCTGCGCCTGCAGGCGGCGCACGATCTGGCCGAAGCGCGCAATACGACGGACCTGGCGAAGGTCGAGCGACTCCGGGTCTTTGCCTGACCGGGGCGGCGAGGCCGCTGCACGCCGTCGTTCGATCGCCTTGCCACGTGCGGCCGGGTGGGCCTAAACGCTGGCGTGTCGCTGGCGCTGCGTCCTCATGTCCCGAGACCCCGAATTCATGTCGATCTTCAGCCGCATGTTCTCGTTCCTCAGCCAGGACATGGCGATCGACCTCGGGACGGCGAACACCCTGGTCTATGTCCGCGGGCGCGGCATCGTGCTCAACGAGCCGTCGGTGGTCGCGATCGAGACGATCAACGGGCGCAAGACGGTCAAGGCGGTCGGCAACGACGCGCGGATGATGATGGGCAAGACGCCGGGCAACGTCGAGGCGATCCGCCCGCTTCGCGACGGCGTCATCGCCGACATCTATGTCGCCGAGCAGATGATCAACTATTTCATCAGGAAGGTGCACACGTCGCGCTTTCCCCGCTTTCCCGAGATCGTCATCTGCGTGCCGTCGGGGTCGACCTCGGTCGAGCGGCGGGCGATCCGCGACGCGGCGAACAACGCCGGCGCCTCCCAGGTCTATCTGATCGAGGAGCCGATGGCGGCGGCGATCGGCGCGGGCATGCCGGTGACCGAGCCGATCGGCAGCATGGTCGTCGACATCGGCGGCGGCACGACCGAGGTCGCGGTGCTGTCGCTGCGCGGCCTCGCCTTCACCACCTCGGTTCGCGTCGGCGGCGACAAGATGGACGAGGCGATCGTCAGCTACGTCCGCCGCAACC
>CAXUEV010000371.1:0-2071 GCA_964250105.1 uncultured Sphingomonadaceae bacterium | reverse complement strand
CGCTGGTGCTGGCCGACAGCAATTCGACCCGCATCCGCCCCGACGGCGCGCTCGGCAAGGGGGTCGAGGAGGTCGTCGCCGACCGCCAGGAGAGCGAGGAGGGGGCGTGGCTCGACCTCGCCCACGACGGCTATGTCCGCCGCTTCGGCGTCCGCCACCGCCGCCGCCTGTTCCTGTCGGCCGACGGCGGCGACCTGCGCGGCGAGGATCTGATCGAGCCGGTGCCCGGCCGCCGGCTGCGGCGGCGCGGCGCGGCGGCGGGGTTCGACGTCCGCTTCCATCTCGGTCCGGGCATCGCCGTGACCCCGACCGCCGACGGCCAGGGGGCGCTGCTCAAGCTCGCCGACGGCCGCGTCTGGCAGGTCCGCGCGCGCGGCGGCGCGCTGACGGTCGACGACAGCGTCTGGATCGGCCACGACGGCGCGGTCGCGGCGACGCGGCAGCTCGTCGTCAGCGGCACGACCAGCGCCGCGGGCGCGGCGAGCGTCAACTGGTCGTTCAAGCGCGCCGGCCGCTAGGAAAGCATCGATGGATCACGTCAGGATCACCCGCGCGCTGCTGTCGGTGTCGGACAAGGCCGGGCTGGTGCCGCTCGGCGAGGCGCTCGCCCGCCACGGCGTCGAACTCCTGTCGACCGGCGGCACCGCGGCGGCGCTGCGCGCGGCGGGGCTGGCGGTGACCGACGTCGCCGACTGGACCGGCTTCCCCGAAATGATGGACGGCCGCGTCAAGACGCTCCACCCGAAGGTCCACGGCGGGCTGCTGGCGCTGCGCGACGATCCCGGCCATGCCGCGGCAATGGCGGCGCACGGCATCGCCGCGATCGACCTCGTCATCGTCAACCTCTACCCGTTCGCGGCGACGGTGGCCAAGGGCGCGGCGCGTCCCGAGATCGTCGAGAATATCGACATCGGCGGCCCGGCGATGATCCGCTCGGCGGCGAAGAACCACGGCTTCGTCGCCTGCGTCACCGCCCCCGACGACTATGCCGCGCTGATCGCCGAGCTCGACGCCCACGCCGGCGCGACGACGCTCGCGCTGCGGCGCCGGCTGGCGGCGACCGCCTTCGCCGCGACCGCAGCCTATGACGCGGCGATCGCCGGCTGGTTCTCGGGCGTCGACCAGGGCGAGGCGTTCCCGGCGACGCGGGTCATGGCGACGCGGCGGTCGGCGATGCTGCGCTACGGCGAGAACCCGCACCAGCTCGCTGCGCTCTACCGCCCGCTCGGCCCCGCCGCGCGGGGTATCGCCCAGGCGGAGCAGGTCCAGGGCAAGGCGCTGAGCTACAACAACTACAACGACGCCGACGCCGCGCTCGAGCTGGCGGCCGAGTTCCGCGACGGGCCGCCGACCGTCGTCATCGTCAAGCACGCCAACCCGTGCGGTGTCGCCAGCGCGGCGACGCTGATCGAGGCGTACCGCGCCGCGCTCGCCTGCGACAGCGTCTCGGCGTTCGGCGGGATCGTCGCCGTCAACCGGCCGCTCGACGGCCCGACCGCGGAAGCGATCAGCGCCATCTTCACCGAGGTCGTCGCCGCCCCCGATGCCGACGCCGACGCCCGCGCCGTCTTCGCTGCCAGGAAGAACCTGCGGCTGCTGCTGACCGGCGACCTGCCCGATCCGGCGCGGGGCGGGCTGCAGACGCGGATCATCGCCGGCGGCGTCCTCGTCCAGCAGCGCGACGCCGGGCGCGTCACCGAGGCGATGCTGACGACGGTGACGCGGCGGGCGCCGACCGCAGGCGAGACGCGCGACGCGCTGTTCGCCTGGACCGTGGCCAAGCACGTCAAGTCGAACGCGATCGTCTACGCGAAGGACGGCGTCACCGCCGGGATTGGCGCGGGGCAGATGAACCGGCTCGATTCGACGCGGATCGCGGCGACGAAGGCGCGCGATGCCGCCGCCGCCGCCGGCTGGCCCGAGCCGCGGACGATCGGCAGCGCGGTCGCCTCGGACGCCTTCTTCCCCTTCGCCGACGGCCTTGTCGCCGCCGCCGAAGCGGGCGCGACCGCGGTCATCCAGCCGGGCGGCTCGATCCGCGACGCCGAGGTCATCGCCGCCGCCGACGAGC
>CAXUEV010000370.1:0-2071 GCA_964250105.1 uncultured Sphingomonadaceae bacterium | reverse complement strand
GAACTCTGCATCGCCGCTGCACTCAGCTTCTGGCTCAAATGAGTCCACACCCTAGAACTGGAACTCGCCCCTGACGCCGAAGGTGCGCGGTTCGGCATAGGAGCTGCCGTAGACGAACTGGGTCTCGAGCACGCTCGACAGATAGTGCCGGTTGGTCAGGTTCTTGGTCCAGGCGACGAGCCGCAGGCCTTTCGCCGCCGCCGGCGCGAACGAGAGCTCGCCGTTCACCGTCGCGTAGCGGCCCTGCCGGATGATGCCGAGCGCATCGTACGAGCTTCCCGAATTATAGGCCCCCGAGGCATAGAGCTCGAAGCGCCCCGCGGCGGAGTCGATGCCGTAGTTGACGCCGAGGTTGGCGGTGAACTTCGGCGCCCGCGGCAGGCGCTTGCCGCCGGCGTCGAGCTGGACCAGGTCGTTGCCGAAGCCGAACGCGTTCGGCACATAGGCGCCGGCACCCGGGTAGTTTTTGTATTTGGCGTCGAGCACCGACGCGCCGGCGGTCACGGTCAGGTCGCTGGCGAGGCTCAGCGTCGCGTCGAGGTCGAGGCCGTTGATCTGCGCCGAGGCGGCGTTCTGGTAGAAGCCGGTCGGCAGCGAATAGACGAACACCTGCAGGCTGCGGTAGTCGTAGTGGAACGCGGCGAGGTTCAGGCTCAGCGCGTCGAACAGCCGGCCCTTATAGCCTGCCTCGTAGGCGTAGACGACTTCGGGCCGGACCGCGGGGTTCGGGTCGCCGACGTTGGGATAGCCGCTCTTGAAGCCCTGCGAATAGGTCGCGTAGACGTTCGACCGGTCGTCGAGCCGGTAGCGGACGGTCGCGCGCGGCGTGAATTTCTTGAACTTGAACGGATTGCGCGGGTCGTCGACGACCCCGCCCGGCGTCGCGCCGCTCGACGTGCGCTGCTCCTCATAGGCGTAGCGCCCGGCGACGCTGACGGTCAGCGCATCGGTCAGGTCGTAGGTCAGTTCGGCATAGCCGGCATAGCTGCGCTTCTTGTTGGTGGCGAACTGGTCGATGACGAACAGCGGCGCCGGCACCGTCGGATAGACCGTCACCGGATTACCCACGGCGGCGAAATAGCCGTTGAAGGTCGACGGCACGTAATCCTCGCGGTTGTTCAGGTAGAACAGGCCGGCGGCAAGCGTCGCCCGGCCGAACCGCTCCGAGGTGAAGTTCACCTCCTGCAGGAAATTATGCTGGTTGATGCGCAGGTCGACGTCGCCGGCGTTGGTCGCCGTATAGTCGTTGTCGACGATGTCGACGACCTTGACGTTGCCATAGGCGCTGACGGTGCTGATCGTGCCGATGCCGGTCTTGAAGTCGCCGAGCAGGTTGAAGCCGTAGGTGGTGAACGTCGCCGTCGGCACGACGTTGGTCGCCGTCTCGGTCGGGGAATCCGCCCGCGGGATCGTCAGCCCGGCAAGGTCGGCCAGCGCATAGCCGAGCGCCGTGCCGCCGCCGATCGGCTTGCCGGCGTAGACATCGCCGTCGCGGCGGCGCGTGTAGTAGCCGCCGGCCGTGAACGACACCGCTTCGCTCGGCTGCCACAGCAGCCGCCCGCGGACGAGCTTCGACTCGAGCCCCGCGCCGCGGCCGCCGCGCAGCAGGTCGCGGCGGAAGCCGTCGCGGTCCTGGTACAGGCCCGCGACCGACACCGCGACGGTATCGGTCAGCGGTCCGGTGACATAGCCGCGCAGCGCCTTGTCGTCGTAGTTGCCGTAGCTCGCGCTGAACCGGCCGGCGGGGGTGAACGACGGCGTGACCGAGCGGATGATGATCGCGCCGCCCGCCGCGTTCTGGCCGTAGAGCGTGCCCTGCGGCCCCTTGAGCACCTCGATCTGCTGGATGTCGGGCAGGTCCATCAGCTGGCCCGACTGCGACGGCTGATAGACGCCGTCGACATAGACCGCGACGTTGCTGCTGTCGCCGAGCCCCGCTCCGGCCGACGAGATGCCGCGGATCGCGGGCTGGAGGAAGCCGCCGTAGAGCGGCAGCTGCAGCCCCGGCGTGATCCGCGCGATGTCGAGCGTGTTGTTGACCCCCGACCGGATCAGCGTGTCGCTGTTCAGC
>CAXUEV010000369.1:0-2080 GCA_964250105.1 uncultured Sphingomonadaceae bacterium | reverse complement strand
CTCGACATCCTCGTCCGCGCGTTGCGCGCCTTGGGCGCGCGCGACGAGGTCCACAGCAGTGCGCCGGGGCGCCAGGCCGCCCTGGTCGCGCGCTTCCGCGAACGCGTCGAAGCACGCTTCCGGCAGCGCGAGCCAATCGCCGCCTATGCGGCGGCGCTCGGCACCAGCCCGACGCGCCTGCGCGCCGCCTGCGCCGTGATCGCGCGGCAGTCGCCGCTGCAGATCCTCGACCAGCGCGCGCTCGTCGAGGCGCAGCGTGCGCTGGTCTACACCAACCTGTCGATCGGCGAGATCGCCGACGTTCTCGGCTTCCCCGACGCCGCCTATTTCTCGCGCTTCTTCGCCCGACGCGCCGGCAAGCCGCCACGTGTCTACCGCGCCGGTTCCGCCGCATAGGTCGCGTCCGTTCCGTTCAGCAAAACAACATTCCGTCTAGGAATCGGCAAGCGGATGAAATAGGTTTCGATCCGCCGCAGCAGCGAGGATGGATGTGAGTCACGAACCCAACACGTTGATCTATATCGACTGGCCCGCCATCGATCCGAATGCCGCGGGCGTCTTCTACCAGGCCGTGCTCGGCTGGGAGCACGACGACCGGCTCGGCGACAGCTATGCGCGGCTGCTGCCCGGCGGCGTCTTCCGCAATCCCGATGGGTCGCCGAGCCAGGTCAAGCATCTGCACATGGGCATCTTCAACCCGGCCGATCCGCGACCGAACCCGGCCGACCCGGCACCGGCGTTGCAGCCGCCGCGTCCCGACGTCGCCGCGACCCGGGTGTACGTCCTCGTCAGCCCGACCGATTCGGTCGATCGTATCCTCGCCGCCGCGCAAGCGCACGGCGCCACCGTCCTGTGGCGCGACCACCACTGGCCGCATTTCAAGGGCTTCGCCCACAGCTTCCGCGATCCGTGGGGACTGGAGGTCATATTGTGGGAAAAGGCCGGCGACAGCCCTGAGGTGCCGGCCCATTTCACCGTCGAGGCGCCGCATGCCGCCGATGCCTGACGCGGATACCGCACCCGCCGCGCCGCGCGGTACGACGATGCCGGTCATGTTCTACGGACACGGCAGCCCGACCATCGTCCGCGAGACCAACGCCGTGACGCGCCAGTGGCGCGACTTCGCCGAAAGCGCGCCGAGGCCGTCGGCGATCCTGGCGGTCTCGGCCCACTGGGTCACGCCGCAGACGCGGGTGACGGCGATGGCGCAGCCGCGGACGATCCATGACTTCGGGCGCGGACTGGGCGTCGACCTGTTCGAGCACCGCTACCCCGCGCCGGGCTCGCCCGCGCTGGCGGACCGCGTCAGGACGTTGCTGACGATCTTTCGCAATACCGTCTACCGGCTCGAACCCGGCGGCCGGATCGACAAGCGGCCACTCAAGAAGGGTGGACGGGATCGCTTGCTGGTCGAGCATTTCGGCCTGAATCCGGCGATGGCGGCGACGATCCCGGCCGATCTCGACTGATCCCGAAAAGCGCCGCCTCGTGCGCGCCCATGCTTGACGCGCCCGCGACGAAGCAGGGTAACCCGGTAAACGGAAAAGCGTTCTGCTAAAAGGAACGATCATGCTCAGCGACGTTACCCGCGACGAGCGGCTCGAGTCGGTCGATCTGGTGCTCGGCCTCCTCGAACTGCTCGGCGGTGCCTCGCGGTCGCTGGCCCTCGGGGAGGTCGCGCGGGCGCTCGACATCTCCAAGTCGAGGGCGCACCGCCATCTGCGCGCGTTGATCCTCAATGGCTATGTGCGCCAGGACGATCAGGGCGACCGCTACGAGATCACCGCCAGGCTGCTCGGCCTCGCCGATACGGCGAGGGGGCGCCTGTCGTTCGGCGCAGTCGCGCGGCCGGCGATGGCCGACCTGCGCGATGCCACCGGCCAGACGGTCACCGCCTCCGCCTTCATCGGCGGGCAGGTATCGATCGTCGATCTACTCCACGGCCGCACGCTCGTCCAGTTCGCGATCAGGCCCGGCACGGTGATGGACCCGCATCGCTCGGCGCACGGCCTCGTGGCGCTGGCGTTCGGGCCGCCGCAGCTTGCGGCCGATGCGGGCGACGCGGTGCTCCGCCGGGCGG
>CAXUEV010000368.1:0-2084 GCA_964250105.1 uncultured Sphingomonadaceae bacterium | reverse complement strand
GGGCGGTGGCGCCGCGCTCGGCTGGGCGCATATCGGCGTCCTACAGGCGTTGCGCGCGCGCGGTATCGTGGTCGACGCGGTCGCCGGCACCTCGATCGGCGCGGTCGCCGCGGTCTGCCTCGCCGCCGACCGGCTGGGCGTGCTCGAAAGCCTCGCCCGCGCGACCAGCCTGCGGCAGGTGATGCGCTATCTCGACGTCGATCTGCGCCGCGGGTCGCTGCTCGGCGGGCGCGCCGTCGCACGCGAACTCCGCCGCCACTTCGGCAATGCCGAGCTGCAGGACCTGTTCGTGCCGTGCGCGGTGGTGGCCGCCGACCTCGTCACTGGCACCGAGGTGGTGATGACCCGCGGCAGCGTCGTCGACGCGGTCTGCGCGTCGACCGCCATCCCCGGCATCTTCCCGCCGGTGCGGCGCGGGGCGATGGTCCTCGTCGACGGCGGCGCGGTGACGCCGGTGCCGGTCGCCGCGGTGCGGGCATTGAGCACGGCGCCGGTGCTGGCGGTCAACCTCCAGGGCGACTATGTCCGCCGCGCCGCCAAGGGCCTGCCGCAGTCGCTGCGCGTGCTGACACCGATGCGCGTGGGCCGTGCCGGGATCAGCCTGCTGCTCAGCGAGCTGGCGCGCAAGTCGCTCGCGCTCGATCCGCCCGACCTCGAGCTGGCGCTCGCCATCGGCCATATCCATGTCCGCAACTTCACCAAGGCGACCGAGCTGATCGCCATCGGCGCCGCCGCGGTCGCCGATGCCTGGCCGCGGATCAAACGGCTCGCCGACGCCTAACAATCGGGCAGCGCGGCCATATTGCTGAATTTTTGGTCAACGGCATGACCGATGTGTTGCACCGCACAAGCCGCGGGCAGACTGGCACGCCTGTTGCAGGGCGATAGCTAGGCGAACAGCCTAAGGGGTCGGGAGGGCTTAGTGAAACTCGTCATCGCCATCATCAAACCGTTCAAGCTCGACGAGGTGCGCGAGGCGCTCACCACCACCGGCGTCCAGGGCATGACGGTGTCCGAGGTCAAGGGCTTCGGCCGCCAGAAGGGCCAGACCGAAATCTATCGCGGTGCCGAATACACCACCAACATGGTGCCCAAGATCAAGATCGAGATCGTCGTCGCCGACGATCTCGTCGCGCGGGTGGTCGAGACCATCCAGCAGACCGCCCACACCGGCAGCATCGGCGACGGCAAGATCTTCGTCGCCGACGTCGCCGGGGCCGTGCGCATCCGCACCGGCGAAACCGACGAAACCGCGTTGTAAGGGGGTTCAGGCAGACATGAAGATCGATTGGAAATGCGGCGCGGCACGGGTGGCCGCAGCCATCGTCGCCGCGGTTACCGCGGCTTCGGCAGGCGCGGCCGAGCTGATCAAGGCACCGACCGCCGAGCAGATGGCGACGATGGTCAACAAGGGCGACACGACGTGGATGCTGATCTCCGCCGTCCTCGTCCTGATGATGGCGATCCCGGGACTGGCGCTGTTCTACGGCGGGTTGGTGCGGACGAAGAACATGCTCAGCGTGCTGATGCAGGTGTTCATGATCGTCTCGGTCGTCGCGATCGTCTGGTGCTGCTGGGGCTATTCGGAGACGTTCACCGGCGGTTCGACACCGTTCGTCGGCGGTTTCTCGAAGGTCATGCTGATGGGCGTCTCGGCGTCGACCTATGCCGCGACCTTCTCGAACAACGTCTATATCCCTGAATTCGCCTATGTCGTTTTCCAGATGACCTTCGCCTGCATCACGCCGGCGCTGATCGTCGGGGCCTTCGCCGAGCGGGTGAAGTTCTCCTCGCTGATCGTCTTCGTCGTGCTGTGGATGACGGTGGTCTACTTTCCGATCGCGCACATGGTCTGGTACTTCGCCGGTCCCGACTTCCTGCCCGACGCCAAAACCGACGCCGGCTTCCTGTACCAGATGGGCGCGCTCGACTTCGCCGGCGGCACCGTCGTGCACATCAACGCCGGCATCGCCGGGCTGGTCGGCTGCCTGATGATCGGCAAGCGCCTCGGCCACGGCAAGGAAGCAACGCCGCCGCACTCGCTGACGATGACGATGATCGGCGCCAGCCTGCTGTGGGTCGGC
>CAXUEV010000367.1:0-2117 GCA_964250105.1 uncultured Sphingomonadaceae bacterium | reverse complement strand
GACCGCGCTCCGCGTCGCGAGCAAAGTCTCCGCCGCCTCGCGCTCCTCGCCGGCGTCGCCGATCGCGTCGAGCATGCGTTCGGAATCGCGCGCGTGGATCGCCTCGGCGGTCGGCGCGTCCATCCATTCGGCGCGGATGTTGGCGGTGCGGAGCAGGCCCTCGGCGCGGTGGCGCTTCGGATAGGGGACGAGGACGACGCAGACGCCCTTGCGCCCGGCGCGGCCGGTGCGGCCCGAGCGGTGCTGGAGCACCTCGGCGTCGTGCGGCAGCTCGGCATGGATGACGAGGCCGAGGTCGGGCAGGTCGATGCCGCGCGCGGCGACGTCGGTGGCGACGCAGACGCTGGCGCGGCGGTCGCGCAGCGCCTGGAGCGCGTGCGTCCGCTCCGACTGGCTGAGCTCGCCCGACAGCGCCACCGCGGCGAAGCCGCGCTCGACGAGGTTGGCGTGGAGGCGGCGGACGCCCTCGCGCGTCGCGGCGAAGACCAGCGCCGCGCCGGCCTCGAAATAGCGGAGCACGTTGACCACCGCGTGCTCGATGTCGTTCGGTGCGATGCGGATCGCGCGATAGTCGATGTCGGCGTGCTGCTCGCCGCTGCTGGCGGTGGCGATGCGGAACGCGTTCTTCTGGTAGCGCCTGGCCAGCGCCAGGATCGGCTTGGGCAATGTCGCCGAGAACAACAGGGTGCGGCGCTCGGCCGGGGTCGAATCGAGGATCTCCTCGAGGTCCTCGCGGAAGCCGAGGTCGAGCATCTCGTCGGCCTCGTCGAGGACGACGACGCGCAGGAGCCCGGTCTGCATCGTGCCGCGTTCGAGATGGTCGCGCAGGCGCCCCGGCGTGCCGACGACGATGTGGCAGCCCTGGCCAAGCGCGCGCGCCTCGCGCCTGATCTCCATGCCGCCGACGCAGGAGACGACGACCGCGCCGGCGTCGGCGTAGAGCCACGCCAGCTCGCGCTGGACCTGGAGCGCGAGCTCGCGCGTCGGCGCGATGATCAGCGCCAGCGGCTCGGCGCCGCGTGGCAGCTGGCCGGCGTCGCCGAGCAGCGTCGGCGCCATCGCCATGCCATAGGCGACGGTCTTGCCCGACCCGGTCTGCGCCGACACGAGCAGGTCGCGGCCCTGCGCCTCGGGGACGAGGACGCCGGCTTGGACCGGGGTCGGCTCGGCATAGCCGCGCGCGGCGAGGGCCTTGCCGAGCGCGGCAGGGGCGGAGGAGAAGGGCATCGCGGACGGAGCTTTCACGGGCCGGACGGCGCCAGCGAACGGCTGCACCCTAGCGCAGACGGCGAATTTCCGCAAATGCGGCGGGTCAGGCTTCGGGGGCGAACGCCAGCGCGACGCCGTTGATGCAGTGGCGCTGGCCGGTCGGGCGCGGGCCGTCGTCGAAGATATGGCCGAGATGGCCGCCGCACGTCGCGCAATGGACCTCGGTCCGCGTCATGCCGAGGCTGCGGTCGACGGTCGTCGCGACCGCGTCGGGGACGGCGGCGTAGAAGCTCGGCCAGCCGCTGCCGCTATCGTACTTGGTATCGGACTTATAGACGACGGTGCCGCAGGCGGCGCAGCTGAACTCGCCGCTGCGCTTCTCGTGATTGAGCGGGCTGGTGCCGGCGCGTTCGGTGCCGTGCTGGCGGAGTACGCGGAACTGGTCGGGGGTCAGCTCGCGCTGCCAGTCGGCATCGGTCTTGCCGGTGGCGTCGGTGCCGGCGGCCGGCGCATCGCCGGCGAACAGCTGCTTGATCTGGCCCAGGATGTTCGCTTGGTCGGCCATGTCGCGTTCCTTGTCGTCGAAGACGTGCCCCGCCGCCGAGATGGGAGCGGGCGCGGCAAAGTCAATGCGCGCCGCCGGGCTCCGGCACGATGTCGACGACGTCGAGCGTCGACTGCCAGCGCGGCCACGGCAGCGCCAGCCGCCACCGCGCCGGGCCGATGCGTTCGAGCACGCCGACCTGGTTGCGGTCGGGGTCGCCGCCATAGGCGAACGGCGCCATGTCGCCGCGCAGGCTCGCCGCGCCGAGATAGACCAGACGGTCGCCGTCGGGATACAGCCGCCCGGCGGAAGTCTGGAAGCGACCGCTCGCGGCGAAGGCGAGGCCGCCGTCGGCGGGGACGAT
>CAXUEV010000366.1:0-2117 GCA_964250105.1 uncultured Sphingomonadaceae bacterium | reverse complement strand
CGGGCGGAGCAGGTCCGGTCGCGCGGCTGGGCGACGGCGCCGGGAGAGATCGTCACGGGGGTGAACGCGCTGGCCGCACCGGTGTTCGGCCGCGGCGGCGTGTGGCGGGGCACGGTCGCCATCGTCGGCTCGATCGACGTCATCGCCGCGACGCCCGCGCCGGCGCTGATCGCGACGGTGATCGACACGACGCGCCGGATTTCCGAACTTCTCGGCGCGGAGCAGCCCGCGTGAGCTATTCGCTCGCCGTCGACATCGGCGGCACGTTCACCGACGTCGTGCTGCGGCGCGACGACGGCGTGCTGACGGTCGACAAGACGCTGACCACGCACGACGACCTGCTGGCGGGTTTCTTCCGGTGCATCGGCCTCGTCCTCGACAAGGCGGACGTCGCGCCGGACGCGGTGACCGGCGTCGTCGTCCACGCCACCACGGTCGTCACCAACGCCCTCATCGAGCGCAACGGCGCGCGCGCCGCCCTGATCGTCACCAAGGGATTCCGCGACGTCCTGTCGATCCGCAACGAGCATCGCTACGAGATGTACGATCCCCAGATCGAGTTCGCCGATCCGCTCGTCCCCCGCGAGCTGACGTTCGAGATCGACGAGCGCGTGCTCGCCGACGGCGCCTGCCTGCGCGGCGTCGACGCGGCGGAGGCGCGGTCGCTCGCGGCGACGCTGCGCGCCGCCGGCGTCGAGTCGGTCGCCATCTGCCTGCTGAACAGCTTCCGCGACGGCCGCAACGAACAGGCCTGGCGCGGGTGCTGGCCGACGAGCTGCCCGACGTCAGCCTGTCGCTCTCGTCGGCGATCGCGCCGCAGATCCGCGAATATCCCCGCGCGGCGACGACCGCGGTCAATGCCTATACGGCGCCGATCACCGAACCCTATCTGCACGGGCTTGCGACCGGGCTCGCCGAGCGCGCGATCCGGCAGAGGCCGCTCATTATGCTGAGTTCGGGCGGTATCATCGGGGCCGAAGTCGCGGCGCGCAATCCGGTGCGGATGATCGAGAGCGGTCCGGCCGCCGGTGCCCTCGCCGCCGCTTATTTCGCGCGCGTGCTCGATCGGGACCGCCTGCTGGCGTTCGACAGGGGCGGCACGACGGCGAAGGCGTGCCTGATCGAGGATTTCGCGCCGCTCGTCGTCGGCAGTTTCGAGGTGGACCGGAAATACCGCTTCATGGAAGGCAGCGGCATACCGCTCACCGTCCCCTCGGTGGACATGATCGAGATCGGCGCGGGCGGCGGCAGCATCGCCTCGGTCGACGCGCTCGGCCTGCTCAAGGTCGGTCCGCGCAGTGCCGGATCGATGCCCGGCCCGGCGTGCTACGGACGCGGCGGCGCCGATGCCACCGTGACCGATGCCGATCTCGTCCTCGGGCTGCTCGACGGCCGTAATTTCCTTGGCGGAGACATGTCGCTCGACGTCGCGGCGGCGCACGCGGCGGTCGAGCGGCTCGGTGAGCGGCTCGGCAAGGACGGGGTGCGCGCGGCGCAGGGGATCTTCTGGATCGTGGCGGAGACGATGGCCGCCGCGGCGCGCACCCATTCCACCGACCGCGGCTTCGACTATCGCGGGCTGCCCCTGCTCGCCTTCGGCGGGGCCGGGCCGGTGCACGCGTGCGCCGTGGCGGAGCTCCTGCAGAGCGTTTCGGTGATCTTCCCCCCGCAGGCGAGCGTGCTGTCGGCCTTCGGCGCGCTGGTCACGCCGGTCCGGCTCGATCTCGTGCGGAGCGCGGTCGGCCGGATCGACAGCCTCGACTGGCCGGAGACCGACCGCCTGCTCGGCGAACTCATGACCGAGGCGACCGACGCCCTCGAAGCGGCGGGGGTGCCGAACGCGGCGATCAGGCTGCGCTTCGGCGCGGAACTCCGCTACGTCGGCCAGCAGAGCGAGGTCGCGATCGAACTGCCCGACGATCCGCGCGCGGACCGCGATGGCGACAGGCTGCGCGCGATCTTCGAGAAGGCCTATGCGGCGCAATATGGCGTCAACCCCGCGCATGTGCCGATCGAACTCGTCGGGTGGCGCGTCAGCGGCGAAGGACCGCGGCCCGGTTTCAGCGGCGTCGCCGCACCCGACGCGGCGCACGGCGCCGCCAAGGGCACGCGCCCCG
>CAXUEV010000365.1:0-2122 GCA_964250105.1 uncultured Sphingomonadaceae bacterium | reverse complement strand
CGCGGCCATTGCGCGAGGGCGGCGGCGAAGGCGTCGGCGAGCGCGTCCTCGGCAGCGGCGATGTCGCCCGACCGGGCGGCGAGGATCGACAGCAGCTTGCCGTAGGACGAGCGCGCCGCATGCTCGGCTTCGCCGGCGGCGACGCGGCGCGCCTCCTCCATCAGCCGGCCGGGGGTGGCAGGACGGGGCGGATCTCGACCGATCCCGCGGTGGCGCACGGCGCGCGCGCGGCCCATTCGAGCGCCGCATCGAGATCGGCGACGTCGACGACGACATAGCCGCCGAGCATCTCCTTGGTATCGGCGAACGGCCCGTCGACGATGTGGCGCGTGCCGTTCGCGACGCGGAGCGTCGTGCCGGCCGCGGGCGGCTGCAGCCCGTTGCCGCTCACCATCGCGCCGCCCTGGGCGATCGCGCCCATATAGGCGGTCCACCCGCCCCAATAGCGATCCGCCGCCGCCGGATCGGCGCGCTTGTCCATCTCCTCGGCGGTTTCGTTGAACAGCAGCATATAGTGCATCGGTCGCTTCCTTCCCTGGCTCGCCGGGCGGCATGCCCGGCGAGCGAGCGGCCGTGAGCCGCTCAGACCGATGTGCGGCGGACGGACCCGTTTTCGACCGCGCCGCGGCGAGTCCGCCGGACCGGCGTGAGACGGCCGCGGTCAACGATCCGGCGGCGATCCGGTCGGAGATAGGCGAACATGTGCGCGACATAGTCCGCCTTGCCGATCGCGACGCCCTGGCTGCGGAGGATGGCGTAGGCGGTGACGATGTGGAAGTAGAACTGGGGCAGCGCCCAGTCGCGGGCGTACTGCTCGCCCGTCAGGTCGAAAATCATCCCGCCCTGAGTCGCGATCGCGATCGACCGGTCGGCGCCGGCGTCGAGGGCACCGGCCGCCACGCCGTCGAGCAACGACAGCGCCTCGCCGATCCGGGCGCGCGCGTCCGCGAGCGATCCCGGCACCGCGCCGGCGTCGCGCCCTTCGGCGGCGATCGCATCGAGCCACGGCGGCACGGGCTCGCCGCGCAGCCGGAACGTCGCCTCCTGCGCCTGGTGCACGGCGAAGCGCACCTGCGCCGACAGCGGGTACATGTCGGCCGTCAGGCGTGCCGACAGCAGGGCCTCCGCCTGTGCCGGCAGCTGCTGCCCGGCCTTGTCGAGCAGGCCGGCCAAGGTGCGCAGCATCTGCCGGTAGGTCGGGATCAGAAGGTCGGTCAGCGACATGGATGCTCCTGTGGCGGGGACGGTGTCGTCGGGGTCTATCGCCGCCGCTCGGCAAGGACCAGCGGTCGCGCCCGCTCGACCGCGCCGAGCAAAATCTCGGCTCGACATCGTCCGCGGGTATCGTAAACAAGCGCTTAAGCAAGGGAGAGGGGGCGATGCGGATGATTCGGTTTGGGTCGTGGGCGCTGGCGATGCTGGCGGCGGTCGCTGCGTCGGGGACGGCGTCGGCGTTGACGGTCTATCATTCGGCGGCCGAGTTCGCCGCCGCCGGGCTGGGCGTCACCAGCCATGCGATCACCTATCCAGGCGATCCCGACGACCCGTTCAACGATTATGTCGTGGTGCCGTCGCCGTACCGGATCGGGCCGGTGCGCTTCTCGAGCCCGACGCTGGTCCTCTACAACGACTTCGGCAGCTATATCGCCGGGTACGACGGCCTGACGCTGACGCTGTCGAACACGCGCGCGATCGCGCTGACGTACGGCGGCTTCTACGGGATCGACGATGCCGTCGTCACCGTCGACGGGACGGCGATCGACCTCGGCGCGGTCGAGTCGCTGGAAACCTATTTCATCGGCTTCAGCAGCGCGACGCCGATCAACACGATCACCTTCTCGGGCGGCGACGAGAACGACATCTATGCCATGGCGAGCGACGGCGCGGTTCCAGAACCGGCGACCTGGGCGCTGATGATCGCCGGCTTCGGCCTCGTCGGCACCACGCTGCGGCGGCGCGCGGCGGCGAAGGCATAGGCCCCGCCGGCTAGAGCCGCGCGACGTCGTTGAGGAAGGTGGCGCGTTCGCGGTCGTTGGGGATCAGCGGCGCGAGCCGCCGGCACAGGTCGGCGATCGAGCGGGCGGCGGGGCGTTCGCGGGCGACGAGGTGCGTGGCGATCGGG
>CAXUEV010000364.1:0-2126 GCA_964250105.1 uncultured Sphingomonadaceae bacterium | reverse complement strand
ACGTCGACCAGGGCGACCGGAACAGGTCCGTCGGTCGCCAGATACAGCCCGTGGGGAGCGGGGTGCCCGGGGAGCGTGCGCCCCTGGCGGAGCGCGGCCGCTGCTTCGGGCGGAACCGCAAGAGCCGGGATGTCGTCCAGCCCCGCGGTCAGCGGAAGTATCGCCTGTTCGGGGTTCGACTGCAGCAACGCGGCCCAGATGTCCAGCGATTTCGCCTGGCCGGATGAGAATGGCCCGGCACGCGTCCGGCACAAGGATGCGACATGCCCGACACTTTCCAGGGCCAGCGCCAGGTCGCGCGCGAGACTGCGTACATAGGTGCCTTTCGAGCAGGTGACGGCGAAGTCGGCGTCGTCGGGACGGGCGTCGAGCAGGTTGAACGCATGGATCGTCAGCCGGCGCGGCGCGAGCACGACCGCTTCGCCGGCGCGCGCCAGCGCGTAGGCGCGCGCGCCGTCGACCTTGAGCGCGGAATAGGTCGGCGGGGTCTGGACGATCGGCCCGGTGAAGGCCGGGAGCGCGGCGAGGATGGCGTCGCGCGTCGGGCGGACGGCGGAGGTGGCGACGACCGCGCCCTCGGCGTCGTCGGTCGCGGTCGCCGCGCCCCAGCGGACGGTGAAGCGGTAGCCCTTGGTCGCGTCGAGCATCCGCCCGGCGAGCTTGGTCGCCTCGCCGAGCGCGATCGGCAGGACGCCGGTCGCGAGCGGGTCGAGCGTGCCGCCATGGCCGATCTTCGTCCGGGCATAGCCCGCGGTGCGCAGGATGCGCTTGACCGCGGCGACCGCCTGCGCCGAGCTCAGCCCGAGCGGCTTGTCGAGGACGACCCAGCCGTGGGGCGCGGCGCGGTCCAGCTTACGCGTCTTCCTCGAAGGTGACGGCGACGTCGGCGTCGGCCGACAGGCGGACGGTGCCGCCGCCCTCGACCTCGGCGACGAGGCCGCCGGCGATATAATGGTGCCGGCCGTCGCCCGAATCGGTCCTGGTCAGCTTGATGCGGTCGCCGAGGACATGGTCGACGGTGCCGACATGGACGCCGTCGGCGCCGATGACGTCGGCGTGCTCCTGGACCTGCGAGAGATCGGCCATGGTCTGAACTCCTTGTCTGGTCGTTGCCCAACGCGCGAGGCGGGGCGCGGTCGCATCACAACGACCGCGGGGCGAGCCAGTCGTCGAGCAGCGGCCATGCCGCGGTCGGCGCGGCGTCGCCGGCGAGGAGCATGACATGGCCGCCGGGCACGACGACCTCGGTCTTGTCGGCCGAGCCGACGAGGGCGACGAGCGGCCGCGACGCCGCCCGCGGCACGATATGGTCGGCGGCGGCGACGATGTGGAGAAGGGGCGCCGTCACTGCGCCAAGGCCGACCTCGCGCCCGGCGACGGCGAGCGTGCCCGCCAGCAGCGCGTTGCGCCACAGCAGCCGCTCGACCGTGTCGCGGAACAGCGCCGCGGTCAGCGGCAGCACGTCGGCGCTCCACCGGTCGAGCCGGCGGTACTGCGCGAGATAATCGGCGTCGCCGGCGTGGTCCCACAGCTTGACCGCGGCCGCGAGCCGCGCCGTCGGGCGCAGCCGGTCGAAGCCGGCGTAGAGCCAGTCGCTGGCGACGATGCCGTCGTCGCCGACCGCCGCCGCGGGGGCGAACCAGTGCCGGTCGGTCATCCGCTGCCAGACGTCGAACGCGGCGAAGTCGACCGGCGTGGTCAGCGCGACGAGGTTGGCGACGCCGACGGGAAAGCGCGCGGCGTAGAGCGCGGCGAGGACGCCGCCCATGCAATAGCCGGCGAGCGTGACGTCGCGCTCGCCGCTGTCGGCGGCGACCGCGGCGACCGCGGCGGCGACGAAATCGGCGACATAGGCGTCGAGGCCGGCGTCGCGGTCGGGCGCGCGCGGCGCGTTCCAGTCGAGCATGTAGACGTCGAAGCCGCGCTCCCGCAAGAATTCGACGAGGCTGCGGCCGGGGACGAGGTCGAGGATATAGCCGCGGTTGGTCGGCGGCATGACGATCAGCAGCGGCACGCGGTACAGCTCGGTCGCGCGTGGGCGGTAGTGGTAGAGCGCCATCGTTCCCCGCTGAACGACGAGGTCGCGCGGGCTCGCCGTCACGGGCGCCTGGTGCGCGGCGGTCGCG
>CAXUEV010000363.1:0-2134 GCA_964250105.1 uncultured Sphingomonadaceae bacterium | reverse complement strand
ACCGCGGCGTGGCTCGACGCCGTCGGCGCGGCGACGGGCGTGGCGCAGGCCGCGACCGACGCCGCCAAGAACAAGGTGCTGCCGGCGATCGCCGCGGCGCTGGCGAACGCGCCGATCAGGGGCCGGATCACGGTTTCCGGCTACGAAGGCTCGGAGCTGCTCGTCGCCCGGCTGCTGGTCGAGAGCGGCGCCGACGTCGACTATGTCGGCACCGCCTGCCCGCGCACGCCGTGGTCGGAGCCCGACCGCGAATGGCTCGACGCGCACGGCGTCCCCGTCAAGTACCGTGCCAGCCTCGCCGACGATCTCGCCGCGGTCGACGCCTTCGCCCCCGACCTCGCGATCGGCACGACGCCGGTGGTCCAGCACGCCAAGCAGAAGTCGATTCCCGCGCTTTATTTCACCAACCTGATCTCGGCGCGGCCGCTGATGGGCGTCGCCGGCGCCGGCAGCCTGGCGACGGTGATCAACGCCGCGCTCGGCAACCAGGTGCGGTTCGACCGGATGAGCGCGTTCTTCGCCGGCGTCGGCGAGGGCCATACCGCCGGCATCTGGGAAGACACGCCGCGCGACCGGCCCGAGTTCAAGAAGAAATACGCCGCCACCCGCTTCGCCGCGCGCAAGGCCGAGGAGTCGGTCGGGTCATGACGCTCGTCCTCGATCATGACCGGGCGGGCGGCTATTGGGGGGCGGTCTACGCCTTCACCGCGATCAAGGGCCTGCAGGTCATCATCGACGGGCCCGTCGGCTGCGAGAACCTGCCGGTGACGTCGGTGCTCCACTATACCGACGCGCTGCCGCCGCACGAGCTGCCGATCGTCGTCACCGGGCTCGGCGAGCAGGAGCTCGGCCGCGACGGCACCGAGGGGGCGATGAAGCGGGCGTGGAAGACGCTCGATCCCGACCTGCCGGCGGTCGTCGTCACCGGCTCGATCTCGGAGATGATCGGCGGCGGCGTGACGCCCGAGGGGACCAACATCGCCCGCTTCCTGCCGCGGACGATCGACGAGGACCAGTGGCAGGCGGCCGACCGCGCGCTGACGTGGCTGTGGACCCAGTTCGGCCCGAAGAAGGTGCCGCCGGTCCGCCCGCTCAAGGACGGCGCGAAGCCGCGGGTCAACATCATCGGGCCGATGTACGGCTGTTTCAACATGCCGTCCGACCTCGCCGAGATCCGCCGCCTCGTCGAGGGGATCGGCGCCGAGGTCGGGCTGGTGTTCCCGCTCGGCAGCCATCTCGCCGACGTCAAGCGGCTGCCCGAGGCGGGCGTCAACGTCTGCATGTACCGCGAGTTCGGACGCAACCTGTGCGAGACGCTCGAGCGGCCGTACCTGCAGGCGCCGATCGGGCTCGAATCGACGACGCTGTTCCTGCGCAAGCTCGGCGAGCTGACCGGGCTCGATCCCGAGCCGTTCATCGAGCGCGAGAAGCACACGACGATCAAGCCGGTGTGGGACCTGTGGCGTTCGGTGACGCAGGACTTCTTCGGCACCGCGAGCTTCGCCGTCGTCGCCACCGAGACCTATGCCCGCGGCATCCGCGCCTTCCTCGAGACCGATCTCGGCCTGCCGTGCACCTTCGCCTTCGCGCGCACCGCCGGGGTCAAGCCCGACAATGCCGCGGTGCGCGAGGCGATCCGGACCAAGCCGCCGCTGGTGCTGTTCGGCAGCTACAACGAGCGGATGTACCTCGCCGAGCTCGGCGGCCGCGCGATCTACGTGCCGGCGTCGTTCCCCGGCGCGGTCATCCGCCGCCACACCGGTACGCCGTTCATGGGCTATTCGGGCGCGACCTTCCTCGTCCAGGAAGTGTGCAACGCGCTGTTCGACGCGCTGTTCGCGATCCTGCCGCTGTCGACGCAGATGGACGCGGCGCGGCCGGCGGCCGACGCCACCCTGTCGCGCATCCACAAGGAGCTGGCGTGGGAGGCGGAGGCCAAGGCCGCGCTCGACGCCGCGGTCGACGCGCAGCCGGTGCTGGTGCGGATCTCCGCCGCCAAGCGCCTGCGCGACGCGGCCGAAGCGCGCGCTCGCCACGATGGCGACGAGCGCGTCCAGCCCACGCATCTCGACGCAGCCAGACAGCGCGAAGGAGCCCTCGCATGAGCGCCCTCGCCCTTTCCTTCGGATCGGCC
>CAXUEV010000362.1:0-2139 GCA_964250105.1 uncultured Sphingomonadaceae bacterium | reverse complement strand
GCCGTGCGCGGCGGCGTCGCGCACCCAGACGAGCCGCGACGGCTGGGCGAAGCGCGCCCAGACCGCGGGGTTGCGCGTGTCGGCCGAGGCCAGCCGGGCGAGGTCGGCGCGGTCGAGCACGGCGTATTTGGCGGCGAGCTCGCCCGCGTCGACGGCGAACACGTTCGGCGGCAGCAGGCGGTTGGCGGCGGCGAGGAAGCGGCGGCGCGGGTGGCGGCGATAGGCGCGGGCATAGTCGTCGACGATCACGTAGAAATCGAGCATGACCCCGTCGAGCGAGGCGGCGCGCAGGCCCGAGCCGTAGAACAGGACCGCAGCCGTGCCGTCGAAGCGGGCGGCGATCGTTTCCGCCAGTGCCGCGACCGGGGGTGCGACCGGGCGCGCGAGCTCGGCGGCGACGAGTGTGGCGAGCGGGTTCGGCGGGGGCATCAGCCGGGTGTCGCCCAAGCCGATGCCCTCATGCCGTCATCCCCGCGGACGCGGGGATGACGAGAGAGGTGGGAGTTCGGGCGAAGATGGTCCCGCTTCAGGCGGCGAGGCTGACGAAGTCGACGGGGCGGGCGATCTTGAGGACGATCGCGCCGCCGACGGGGGCCTGGTAGAATTCGCCGTCGAGGATCACGCTCGGCCGCTCGCCGTCGATGCGGATCTCGTCGCCGCCCTGGAGGTGGACGCCGTCGACCGGCACGTGGCCGAGGCGGCCGAACAGCATCGCCCAGGCGCTGCGCAGCACCGTCGCCGGCCCCTGCTCGATCGCCATCAGCTTCATCGTCCCCGGCAGCGACGCCTGGGTGCGGGTGTTGAGCAGGACGCGGTCGAGCGTCGTCACCATCAGGAACAGGAAGCGGCCGTCGAGTCCGGCTTCGCGCGGCATCGACACGCGCAGGCGGCGCGCGCGCTGCGGCAGCCATGCGCGCGGCGCGCGGAGCAGGCCGGTCAGCATCAGCGCCAGCACCGTCAGCAGGTGGCTGAGCCAGTTGGGCAGGCCGAGCGGATAGATTTTCTCGCGGCAGTAGAGCATCGATTCGACGAGGCCGGCGCCGCCGAGGAACATGCCGAGCGCGGGCGACGCCCCCGAACCGTCGCTCAGCGCGATCAGCGGGCGGCTGACGAGCCGGTCGTCGATGCCGTCGTCGGCGATGCGCAGCAGGCGGTCGAGCGCGACGAGCGGGTCGCCGGTCGCGCCGAGGTCCTGCGCGATCAGGTTGGTCTTGCCGTTGGGCAGCACCGCGATCGGCGGCGCGCGGTCGCCGAAGGGGCGGCTGCGGGCGATCTCGGTCAGCGCCGAATGAACCGTGCCGTCGCCGCCGTTGATCGCGAGGATGACGGGCTTCATCCGCGCGATGCTGCGCAGCGCGCACGGGATCTCGGCAACGTCGTCGACCTCGTAGTGGAAGACGTTGGGGTGCGCGGCGACGAAGGCGCGGATCGCCGGCAGCAGCGCGACATTGCCGGTCGACTGCGGGTTCGACAGCAGCGCGATCACCGGCGGCGGCGGGACGGCGACGATCGCGGGCGGCGGCGCCGCGGCAAACTCTGGCACGACAGGGGGATCATCCACTGTCGTCCGGGCGAGGCGCGTCACGATCGATCCCTGCATGTCACCGTCCCCCGAGCGGGCGGATGGCACCGCCCGTCATATAGTTGAGCACGACGTCGACCGACGCGGTTCCGGCGCCGGCGTTGAACAGCACCTTCGCCAGCGCCGGCTTGCTGTAGCCGAGCACCGGATTGTTCGAGAAGCCGTAGCCGTCGTTCAGCACGCTGGTCTTGCCGTCGCCGTTGCGGTCGTGGAGGACGGCGATGGCGAAGCGGCCCGTCGCCGGCAGGGCGATGCACACCGCCATCGGCGCGGTCGACGTCACCGGCACGACGACGCGGCGCAGCTCGCGGCCCTTGGCGAGGAAGGCGTCGGGATCGTCGGAATTGAGCTGGATGCGCAGGCCCCCGACCGCGTCCTTGAAGCCGTGGACGGTGACGAGCGCCGCCGGCACCTTCGCGCCGGGGCCGCACGCGGCCGTCTGCCGGTGGGTCGGGGGCAAGGGCGAGGAGCCCTCGATCGTGGAGACCTGGACGTACACGCTGGCGGTGGGCGGGGCGTTGCCGACGCTGCCGCTCTGGGTGGACGAGGATCTGGCG
>CAXUEV010000361.1:0-2153 GCA_964250105.1 uncultured Sphingomonadaceae bacterium | reverse complement strand
GACCCGGCCGTCGTCGCCGACGACGAGCGTGGCGAAGCGCGTCAGCCTGCCGGCGTCGTCGAGCGTATAGCCGTTGGCCCCGGTGACCACCGTCGCCGCACCGGCCGGCGCCGCCGCGAGCAGCGCCGCGATCGCGATCAGCCTACGCATTTCCCCTCACTTACGCGTCCCCCATCGTCACGCTTAATCTTTGCTCGCCGCCTCCGTCAGTAGCAAGGGCGGGGGAGCGCAGCGTTGGCCGAAATGAACTTCGACGCGCCGCGACCGGCGGCGGAAATGATCTTCGACACGCCACCGCCGCCGGCGCCGGCGCTCGCCTCGTGGAAGGACGCCGTCGTCGTCTGGGTCCGCGGCGACTGGCCCGACCTCACCGCGCGGCAGCTGGCGCTGCTGCTGATCGTCGCGCTCGAACCCGGCGAGCATGGCGTCCGCGACCTCGCCGCGCGGCTCGGCGTCGCGACCGCGATCGTCAGCCGCGTCCTCGACCGGCTCGGCCACCTCGGCCTCGTCGTTCGCCGCACCGACCGCCGCGACCGCCGCAACGTCTTCGCCGTCGCCACCACCACCGGCCGCAGGTTCGTCGACAATTTCGCGGAGACGCTCGCCCCGAGGTAGGCTCGCCCCCTCACCCTGCCGCTTCGCGGCTGTCCTTCTCCCCAGGTGGGAGAGGGTTCTACCCCTCTCCCACCTGGGGAGAGGGAGGGGACCGTCCGCCGTAGCCCTCGAGCGAAGGCGGATGGGAGGGTGGGGGCGTTCGTTCAAACCGCCACGATTCGGCAGCGGTGTCGCCCCGCTTTACACCTCGGTCGCTGTCGCTGCGTGACGATCGCCGCTTCGCGCCCTTCTGCAACTTGGCACGACACGTGCTTAGCCTTGGTCAGCGGTCCGCTTGGGGCCGTCTGCCTCGGAGTATCTGGTCATGCTTAAGCTCACCCTCTTCACCGCCGCCGTCCTCGCCGCCGGCGCCGCGTCCGCCGTCACCGTCACCTCGACCCCCGGCGCGCCCGATCCCGGCCCGCTCGCCGGCCAGTCGGTCCTCGTCGACTTCGACACCGCCGTCGCCGGGATCACCTATGCCGGCAGCTACACGATCGACGCCAACAACGTCTCGGGCCAGCGCGCCCAGCCGGCCGGCAACACCAGCGCCTATTTCGGCGTCCCCGGCACCAACGCCGGCGGCGACAACGCGACGATCGACTTCACCGGCTATCTCGCCTCGCACGCGGCGTTCAGCACGCTGAGCTTCTACTGGGGCTCGATCGACAGCTATAACACGCTCGAGCTGATCGGCAGCGGCCTGACCGGGCAGACGGTCTTCGCCGGCGGCGACATCTACAACCCGGCCAACGGCGACCAGAGCGCGGCGGCGACCAACCGCCGGGTCAACTTCACCTTCGGTGCCGGCGAGACGCTGACCGGCCTCAAGCTGACCTCGACCGGCCGCGCCTTCGAGATCGACAACATCGCCGTCGGCGGTGCCGTTCCCGAGCCCGCGACCTGGGCGATGATGGTCCTCGGCTTCGGCCTGGTCGGCGCCTCGGTGCGCCGCCGGACGTACGCCCTCGCCGCCTGAGGAGGGCAGGCGGCGGCGCGGCGGGGTCGGTCCAAGCGGCCGGCCCCGTCGTTGCGGCCGCGGATACGGATGACGCGATGGTGCGCCGCGGGCGCGCCGTCGCGGTTTCGCCAGGGTGCCGGCGCCGTGACACGCTCGTCCCGCACCTCGTGCCGCGGAAGTCGCGCTCGCCGCACCCCGCTTCGCCTACAGGGCGGTTTCAGCGCGCCGGCTCGTTTTTAACCAGGTAAATTCCCCCGGCAACGCGCCAGACCGTCGGCGATCACGGCGTGGACCTCCTCGCGCTCGCGCGGCGACAGGCAGCCGCCGAGCACGACCCGCGCCCCGCCCGACGCCAGCCACAGCCGGTTCTCGAGGTCGGACACGCGTTCGAGCCGCACCCGCGTCCACGCCGGCTCGAACCGTGTCCGCCGCTCGACGCCGTTCGCCGCGACGCGGCGGACGGTCAGCCCGGCGTCGTCGAGCCGCACCGTCTCGAACGCCGCCCCGGCGCGGTAGCTCGCCGCGAACGCCCAGCCGAGCAGGCCGACGTCGGCGATCATGAACGGGATCACCGGCCACGCGCCGAGCAGCAGCAGCC
>CAXUEV010000360.1:0-2155 GCA_964250105.1 uncultured Sphingomonadaceae bacterium | reverse complement strand
CGCCGGCGGCGTACGGCGACCGCCTGTTCCTCGCCGGCGACTGGACCGCGACCGGGCTGCCGGCGACGATCGAGGGGGCGATCCGCTCGGGCGTCGTCGCCGCGGGGTTGGCGATGCGCGCGGCCACGTTATAAAGCGGCGCGATGGACGCGACGACGCTCGACAAGCCCGACGCCCTCGACGCCGCCGTCACCCGCGCGGCGGACGCGCTGGCGGCGCTGCAGCGGCCCGACGGCCACTGGGTGTTCGAGCTCGAGGCCGACGCGACGATCCCGGCCGAATATATCCTGCTGCGCCACTATCTCGGCGAGCCCGACGACGCCGACCTCGAGGCGCGGATCGGCCGCTACCTGCGCCGCATCCAGGGCGACCACGGCGGCTGGCCGCTGTTCCACCGCGGCGCGCTCGACGTCAGCGCCTCGGTCAAGGCCTATTACGCGCTGAAGCTGATCGGCGACGACGCACACGCCCCGCACATGGCGCGCGCGCGGGCGGCGATCCTGGCCGCCGGCGGGGCGGCGGCGACCAACGTCTTCACCCGCATCCAGCTGGCGCTGTTCGCCGCCGGGCCGTGGTCGACCGTGCCGACGATGCCCGTCGCGATCGTGCTGGCGCCGCGCTGGTTCTGGATCAGCCTCGACCGCATGGCGTATTGGGCGCGTACCGTCATCGTGCCGCTGCTCGTCGTGCAGGAGTTGCGCCCGGTGGCGCGGAACCCGCGCGGCGTCAGGGTCGACGAACTCTATGCGCCGGACAGCCGGATCAGGCCGAAATCGAACGTCGCCGGCGCCAGATGGCAGTGGCGCCTCGCCTTCGGCGCGCTCGACATCCTGCTCAAGCGCGGCGCCGGCCTCTGGCCCAGGTCGTTGAAAGAAAAGGCGATCGCGGCGGCGCGCGGCTTCGTCGTCGAACGCCTCAACGGCGACGACGGCCTCGGCGCGATCTACCCGGCGATCGCCAACAGCGTGATGATGTTCGATGCATTGGGCGACATCGCCCACCGCGACATCGCCCGCAGCGCCGTCGAGAAGCTGATCGTCCGCCGCGACGACGGCGAGATCTACTGTCAACCGTGCCTGTCTCCCGTCTGGGATACTGCGCTCGCCGCGCACGCGATGCTCGAAGTCAGGTCGGAGACTTGCGAACGCCGCGCCGATGCTGCGCTCGACTGGCTCGTGCCGCGGCAGGAACTTGAGATCCGCGGCGACTGGGCGATCAACGCCCCCGACCTCCGCCCCGGCGGCTGGGCGTTCCAGTACAACAACGCCCACTATCCCGACCTCGACGACACCGCCGTCGTCGTCATGGCGATGGACCGCGCCCGCGGCCGCGCCGGCCCGCGCTTCGACGACGCCATCGCCCGCGGCACCGAATGGACCGCCGGGCTGCAGAGCCGGAACGGCGGCTGGGGCGCGTTCGACGCCGACAACTGCTTCGATTACCTCAACAATATCCCGTTTGCCGATCATGGCGCGCTGCTCGATCCGCCGACCGCCGACGTCTCGGCGCGGTGCGTGTCGATGCTCGCCCAGCTCGGCGAGCCGGTCGCCTCGGCGCGCATGGCGGCGGCGCTCGCCTATCTCCGCGCCGAGCAGGCCTCCGACGGCAGCTGGTTCGGCCGCTGGGGGGTCAACTATATCTACGGCACCTGGTCGGCGCTCTGCGCGCTCAACGCCGCCGGGCTGACCGCCGCCGACCCCGCCGTCCGCCGCGGCGCCGACTGGCTGCTCGGCATCCAGAACCCCGACGGCGGCTGGGGCGAGGACTGCGACAGCTATGCGCTTGATTACAAAGCCTATCGGCCGGCGGCGAGCCGGGCGTCGCAGACCGGCTGGGCGCTGCTCGGGCTGATGGCGGCGGGCGAGGTCGCGCATCCCGCGGTCGCGCGCGGCGTCGCCTGGCTGCAGGCGACGCAGGGCGCCGACGGCGTCTGGCCCGAGGACTATCACACCGGCGGCGGCTTCCCGCGCGTCTTCTATCTCCGCTACCACGGCTACGCCAAGATCTTCCCGCTCTGGGCGCTGGCGCGCTACCGCAACCTCCGCGCCGCCAACGCCAGCGACGTCGCCTACGGCATGTGACGTGATCCTCGTCGCCTGCGGGCTGCTGCGCGAGGCCCGGCTGATCGCGCGCGCGGGCGTCACCGTCGTCGCCG
>CAXUEV010000359.1:0-2156 GCA_964250105.1 uncultured Sphingomonadaceae bacterium | reverse complement strand
GCCGATGACGAAGCGCGCCTCGCGCATGCCGTCGTCGCGCCACGCCGCCAGAAGTTCGGCCAGCGCCCGCGAGGCCAGCGCCGCACCACGTTCGTCGAGGAGCACCGTCACCGCCGGCGTCGGCGGCTCGGGCAGCTTGCCGCCGGCGTCGCCGAGCTCGGTCAGCGCCACCGGCCAGGCGATGCGCCTGAGGTATCGCTCGACCAGCTCGGCCTCGGGGCCGCGCCCGATCCGGCCATGGGCGACGATGTGCAGCCGCAACTAGGCGTGGGCCTCGGGCGCGGGGAAGTCGGGGGCGACGTCGTCGGCGGCGGCGACGGCCTTGGCGGGCGCGCGGCGGTCGCTGGTCGAGCCGCTCGGGCCGTCGAACGCCCACATCTTCTCGAGGTTGTAGAAGGTGCGGACCTCGGGGCGGAACAGGTGGACGATGACGTCCTGCGCGTCGATCAGCACCCAGTCGGCGGCGGGCAGCCCCTCGATGCGGACGCTGCGGCCGAGCTCGGCCTTGGCGCGCTCGGCGATCTTCTGCGCCATCGACGCCACCTGCCGCGTCGAGCGGCCGCTGGCGATGATCATATGGTCGGCGATCGACGTCTTGCCGGCGAGCGGGATCGACACGACCTCGACCGCCTGGTCGTCGTCGAGGCTGGCCATGACAAGGGCGTGCAGGGCGACGACCGCGGGATCGTCAGCAGCCGCAGCCCGGGGGGCGGCGGCGGGGTTCAGGGCCAAGGCTTGTTCCTCTGCGGGCGCATCAAAATCCGGCGGCCCAGTCGGGATCGCGCAGGCGGACGGCCGTCGCGGACAACGGGCTCATCCTGATGTCGAGGATCACGATCGCCGGCAACTCCCACGCGCGCCACGCCCGCGCGCGCGCCGAAGCGCGCCGCCAGCGCCTCAGCCACACCATCGCCGGCGCGGTCAAGGCCTCCCCCATATAGCGCGGACGCGCCAGAACGGCAATCGGCACCAGCCGCGCCAGCCGCCGCCAGCGCGACCAGCGGTGGAACTGCGCCAGATTGTCGGCCCCCATCAGCCAGACGAAGCGCGTGTCCGGGTGCCGCCGGACCAGCGCGACGATGGTATCGACGGCGAAGCGCGTGCCGAGCCCGGTCTCGACGTCGGCGACACGGATGTGCCGGCGACGTGCCATCGCCGTCGCGGCGGCGACCCGCGTTTGTACCGGGGCCATGCCGGCGATCGTCTTGAGCGGGTTCTGCGGACTGACCAGCCACCACACCTCGTCGAGCCCCAGCCGCCGCCGCGCCGCCACCGAGACATGGACATGCCCTCGATGCGCCGGATTGAACGACCCCCCAAGAAGCCCGACGCTCTTCACGGGCGCCAGTTCTCGGCGGCATGACGGACGCGTAGGATGACGACTTCGGTCAGCACGGAATAGAAGACGAGGTATCTGACGCGGGGTATCGAGATCTTCCAGACGTCGCTATTGCCGGTTCGCACTCCGGAATAGGGGAAGGCCTCGAGCCGCGCGATGCCTCGGGTGATCGCTTCGATGACCTCGACAGCGGCGGCAACATCGCGCTGACCGATATAGTCCTTGATCCTGTAGAGGTCGGCCAGTCCCGCCTCCGACCAGCGTGATCTCATCTGGCTCGGAGGTTTGCGAGCATCTGGTCGATCCGTCGCATCGCCTCCTCGTGCGACACGGTTCCATATCGCTCGACCGAGTCGAGTCCCTCCTGGATGAACACGCGCTCCTCCTCGGCGCTCATCGCGTAGAGGTCGGCTTCGCCGCTCCAATCGTCGACGACTGTCTTGCCATCGCTTGCCATCGTCAGCCTCCGCGTACCTGTCCATCGCCGCGCACGACATATTTATACGTCGTCAGGCCCTCGAGCGCCACCGGGCCGCGGGCGTGGAGGCGGCCGGTGGCGATGCCGATCTCGGCGCCGAAGCCGAACTCGCCGCCGTCGGCGAACTGGGTCGAGGCGTTGTGCAGGACGATGGCGCTGTCGACCTCGGCGACGAACCGCGCCGCGGCGACGGGGTCGGCGGTGACGATCGCGTCGGTGTGGTGCGAGCCGTGCGCGGCGATATGCGCGACCGCGCCGCCGACCCCGTCGACCGCGGCGACCGAAGCCACGGCGGCGAGATATTCGGTGTCCCAGTCGGCGGCTTCGGCGGGCACCAGC
>CAXUEV010000358.1:0-2168 GCA_964250105.1 uncultured Sphingomonadaceae bacterium | reverse complement strand
CCGGCAGCGGCCGACGCCAAGCCGGCGGCGATCCGCTACGACATCGTCGTCGCCGGGCTCGACGGCACCCGCGCCGCCGACCGCTTCGACGCGCTGTCGACGCTGCGCGACAACGGCCGCAAGGCCGAGAGCGAGGCGCAGGTCACGGCGCGCGCCGACGAGGATGTCGCGCTGCTCGCGCGGCTGCTGCGCGCGGGCGGCTATTTCGACGCCCGGGTCGACCGCACGATCACCGCCGTCGCCGCGACCGCGGGCACACCGGCGCGGCTCAAGGTGACGCTGACGGCGACGCCGGGCACGCGCTACACGCTGACCAGCATCACGCTGACCGGGCCGGACACCGAGCCGCCGGGCCTCGCCCGCGACGCGCTCAAGCTCGCGATCGGCGACTGGATCGACGCGACCGACATCGAGAGCGCCGAGGCCAACATCAAGCTGCGCCTGCCCGAACGCGGCTATCCGTTCGCCGAGCTCGGCCCGCGCGACATCCTGCTCGACGACGTCAGCCACGGCGGCGACTATACGCTGCCGGTCGCACCCGGCCGGCGCGCGCGCTTCGCCGCGATCCGCCTCGCCGGGCCGCCGGTGCTGGCGGCCGACCATGTCGCGGTGATCGCGCGCTTCAAGCCGGGGCAGCTCTACGACAACCGCAAGGTCGACGACCTGCGCCGCGCTCTGGTCGCGACGAGCATCTTCGCGTCGGTGTCGCTCGAGCCGGTCGACACCGGCGTGACCAACCCCGACGGCACCGCCGCGGTCGACCTGCTCGTCAAGGGCGCGCGCGCGCCGCGGCGGACGCTGGCGGGCAGCCTCGGCTATGCCACCGGCGAGGGCATCCGCGCCGAGGCGAGCTTCACCGACCGCAACAAGTTCCCGCCCGAGGGGTCGCTGACCTTCGGCGCCGTCGCCGGCACCAAGACGCAGTCGGTCAGCGCGATCTTCCGCCGCGCCAACGCCGGCCAGCGCGACCGGACCTTCCAGGCGTCGGTCACCGCCGCCAACCAGGACTATGCCGCGTACAACGCCAAGAGCCTCGGCGTCGCCGCCAGCCTCGCGCGCAGCAGCACGCCGATCTGGCAGAAGCGCTGGACGTGGTCGCTCGGCGCCGAGCTCGTCGGCAGCCAGGAGAAGAACTTCGACGACAGCCGCGACAGCAACCGCAACCGCACCTATGTGATCGGCGCGCTGCCGGTCCAGCTCGGCTACGACAGCAGCGACAGCTTGCTCGATCCGACGCGCGGCGTGCGCGTAACGGTGCGCAACAGCCCCGAACTGTCGTTCCAGAGCGGAATCTTCGGCTACGACCGCAGCTATGTCGAAGGCAGCGCCTACCGCAGGCTGGGCGACGCATTCGTCGTCGCCGGCCGGGTCCGCGTCTCCGACATCTTCGGCGCCTCGACCGAGCGGATCGCGCCGACGCGGCGCATCTATGCCGGCGGCGGCGGCTCGGTCCGCGGCTTCGGCTACCAGCAGCTCGGCCCCAAGGACGCGAACGACGATCCGACCGGCGGGCGCAGCTCGGTCGAGTTCGCCGGCGAGGTCCGCTACCGCTTCGGCGCGTTCGGCATCGTGCCGTTCATCGACGGCGGCCAGGTCTATGACGCGTCGCTGCCGAAGTTCACCGACCTGCGCTTCGGCGCGGGCATCGGCGCGCGCTACTATACGAATTTCGGGCCGCTGCGCTTCGACATCGCGACGCCGCTCGGCCGCCGCGCCGGCGAATCGCGGGTGGCGATCTACATCTCGATCGGGCAGGCGTTCTGATGCTGCCCAAGATCCTCGGCCGCATCGTCCTCGGCGTGCTGGGGCTGATCGCGCTGCTCGTCGTCGCCGTCGTCGCGGTCGACACCGGACCGGGCCATGCGCTGGTCACGCGGCTGGTGCCGTCGATCAAGCCGGCGAACGGATTGCGCTTCGCGGTCGGCGGCATCGACGGCTCGATCTACGGGCGGATGACGCTGCGCGAGGTCGTCGTGCGCGACGCGCGCGGCATCGTCGCGACGGTGCCGGCGATGACGGTCGACTGGCACCCGGGCGCGCTGCTCGACAACCGCGTCGCCGCCGACCTCGTGTCGGCCGACCGCGTCACCGTCCTCCGGCGGCCGGTGCTGCTGCCGACGCCGCCGTCGCCGTGGCTGCCCGACATCGACATCTTCGTCGGCCGGCTG
>CAXUEV010000357.1:0-2182 GCA_964250105.1 uncultured Sphingomonadaceae bacterium | reverse complement strand
AACCCGGCGCATTTCGCCGTCGCGCTGCGCTACATTCCCGGCCGCGACGCCGCGCCGGTCGTCGTCGCCAAGGGCCGCGACGTCATCGCCGCGGCGATCCGCGACCTCGCTGGTGAGCGCAAGGTGCCGGTGCTGCGCTATCCGCAACTGACGCGAGCGATCTATTACACCGCGCAGGTCGGCGCGCCGATCCGCGACGACCTGTTCGCCGCGGTCGCCGCGGTGCTCGCCTTCGTCTTCAGCCTCGACGCCGCCGCCACCCGCCCGCCGCCCGCAGTCGAGGTCCCCGCCGGCTGCCGCTTCGACGAAGACGGCGTCGCCGAAACGGAACCGGGCAGCTAGTGCGGCTGCCCGTCGATCGCCCGCGCGAGATCGACGTCGCGCGCAGTCAGGCCGCCGGCGTCGTGCGTCGTCAGCCGTATCGCGACCTTGTCGTAGACGTTCGACCATTCGGGGTGATGATCGGCCTTTTCCGCCAGCAGCGCGACGCGGGTCATGAAGGCGAAGGCGTGGGTGAAGTCGGCGAACCTGTACGCGCGGACGATATGGTCACCGTCGCGGTTCCAGCCGGGCAGGGCTTCGAGCGCGAGCGCGACCTCGGCGTCGATCAGGCGGGGGATGCGGGACATGGCGCTGCTCCGAAGCGCGACGCGCCAGCTTGGCACGCGCGCCGTCGCCCCCTATGCCGGGCGGCATGCGCCAAGGTCAAACCCTGCCGCCGACGCTGGCCGAGATCGACGCGATGGCGCAGGCCGCGGTCGAGCGCCTGCCCGACCGGTTCCGCCGCTGGCTCGAGCCGGTGCTGCTCCGCGTCGAGGACTTCCCCGACGCCGACGTCGTCGCCGAGATGGGCCTCGACACCGAGTTCGACATCCTCGGCCTCTACCAGGGCCGCCACATCGGCACCAAGGGCGATTCGCCGACCGGCGCACTGCCCGACATCATCTTCCTCTACCGCCGCCCGCTGCTCGAGGAATGGTGCGAGACCGGCGAGAGCCTGGAAGAGCTGGTGATACACGTGCTGGTCCACGAAGTCGGCCATCATTTCGGCCTCAGCGACGCCGACATGGCACGGATCGAAGCGGCGTAGGGGGCCGCCGGCGCATCGTTTTCGCTGCCCTACAGTCCGGCCGATCGGTTAATATGCGCGTCAGTCGGCATGAAGTGACGGGGCGGAGGGACATCGCGAGCGTATGCCGTTTGGCCTGTCCTTAGACTATCCTTAGCGTATTTGGTTAGCGAGGAGTGTGTCGACCCACGCGGGCACCAGCACGCCGGCCGGGCCGTGGCGCGCCTTGTCGAACAGCACGGTGCCCGCCGACGGGTCGAGGTTGAGTTCGAGGGTGTGGGCGCCGCTCGCCGCCGCAAGCTCGACGAACTCCGCCGCCGGATAGACCGCGCCGCTGGTGCCGATCGACACGAACAGGTCGCACGCGCCGAGCGCCGCCTCGATCCGGTCCATATGGTACGGCATCTCGCCGAACCAGACGATGTCGGGGCGCAGCGCCGGTGTGCCGCACGCCGGACACGGCGGCGTACCCGACAGGTCGCCGGCCCACGTGACCGCAGCACCGCAGCGCCCGCACAGCGCCGACAGCAGCTCGCCGTGCATATGGACCAGCCGCACCGCGCCGGCGCGCTCGTGGAGGTCGTCGACGTTCTGCGTCACGATCAGCAGCGCCCCCGGCCAGGCGCGGTCGAGCCGCGCCAATGCCACATGCGCCGGGTTCGGCGCGACCCGCGCCAGCGCCGCCCGCCGCGCATCGTAGAAGCGCTGGACCAGCACCGGATCGCGGCGGAACGCCTGCGGCGTCGCCACATCCTCGACGCGGTGTCCCTCCCACAATCCGTCGGGGCTGCGGAAGGTCGGCACCCCCGACTCGGCCGAGATGCCGGCCCCGGTCAGGACGACGATGTTGCGGACGGGCGCCATCGCCCGAGCCTAGCGCCCGAGCCGGCCGGCGGCTACCACGCGCCGCGAAACCCGCTACAGTCTGACGGCCACAGGGAGGCGGATGCGGTGATCAGCGTAGGGATACTCGGCGCCGGCGGCCGGATGGGGCAGGCGATCATCGCCGCCGTCGCCGGCGATCCGCGCCTCGCGCTCGGCGGCGCGATCGAGCGCGCCGGGCATCCGTCGATCGGCCGGCCGCTCGGACGCGGGCTGGTCATATGCTCAAAC
>CAXUEV010000356.1:0-2183 GCA_964250105.1 uncultured Sphingomonadaceae bacterium | reverse complement strand
TGATGCTGTCGTCGATCATGCGCTGTCCTCTTCCGCCCGCGAGAACCGCTGCGCGACGGTTAAGTTTCGATCACCGCGATCTCGTCGGTGTGGACGTCGAAGCCGACCAGCGGCGCCGAGCCGAAGGCGGTGGTCAGCGCGGTGTCGGTCGCGTCGCGGCCGCGCGCCATCAGGATGCGGCCGATCCGCGGCTTGTTGTGGCGCGCGTCGAACGTATGCCAGGCGTGGCCGAGATAGACGTCGAACCACGCGCTGAAGTCCATCGCCGCGTCGATCGGGGCGACGCCGATGTCGCCGAGATAGCCGGTGCAGTAGCGCGCCGGGATGTTCATGCAGCGGCAGAGCGTGATCGCCAGATGGGCGAAGTCGCGGCAGACGCCGAGCTGCTCCTGATAGGCGTCCCACGCGGTCTTGGTCGAGCGCGCGTGCTCGTAGCCGAACTTGATCTGGCGGTGGGTGAAGTCGACGATCGCCTGGACCCGCGGCCAGCCCGGCGCGACATGGCCGAACAGCGACCAGGCGGTGTCGGTCAGCCGGTCGGTCTCGCAGTAGCGGCTGCCGAGCAGGTACATCAGCACGTCGTCGGGTAGTTCCTCGATCGCGCACTGGCGCGCGCCGGGCGCCTGCGCGTCGGGGCTGCCGCTGTCCTCGACGACGAAGTCGCAGCTGAGCGTGATGCCGCCCGCGGGCACCGTCAGCCGGGTGCAGATGTTGCCGAACGCATCGACATAGTCGTAGGTCGGCACGTCGGGCGTCGCCGTCAGCCGGTGCGGCGTCTTCAGGTCGCGGTTGCGCGACGGGTGGAGGCTGAGCAGCGCCAGCATCGGCGTCGGTGTCTCGGCCGCGAAGCTGATGTCATAGCCGGCGCGGATCAGCATGGGTCAGGCTTCCTTTCGATGGGGCGGCGTCGTGAGGGCGACGGGCTCGGGTTCGACGCCGACGTCGACCTCGACGGTCATGCCGAGGTCGCTCGCCGGGAAGCCGCTCCACGTCCCCGACAGCGGCACCGCCTGGAACGGGTCGCGGGCGATGGCGACGCGGACCAGCCCGCGGTTGCCGACGATGCCGTTGGTCGGATCATATTCGACCCAGCCCGAGCCCGGCAGGAAGATGCGGACCCAGGCATGGGTGTTGCCGCCGCCGACGCGGACGTCGCGGCTGTTCGGCGAATAGACATAGCCCGAGACGAAGCGCGCGGCGAGGCCGAGCGCGCGCGCCGCCTCGATCATCAGCACGGCGAAGTCGCGGCAGGTGCCGCGCCGCCGGTCGAGCGTCTCCATCGGCGTCTGGGTGCCGGCCTCTGCGCGCGCGACATAGGTGAAGTCGCGGCGGATGCGCGTCGTCATGCCGGCGAGCAGGTCGACCGTGTTGACCCGGCCGTCGTCGCCGATGAAGCTGCGCGCCCAGCGGTCGACGACGCGTTCGGGGTCGTGGTGCTGGCGCTCGATCGAGCGCAGCAGGTCGGGCATGTCCTCGCTCGAATAGGTGAACGGATAGCGCCGGGCATAGGTCTCGATCGCCACCGCCTCGATCTCCGACGGGCGGTGGTCGAGCCGGGCATAGGCGGCGAAGCGCAGCGACTTCGCCCGCCGCGCGAAGGTCGCCACCGCCACCGAATTGCCGAACACGTCCTGCAGCCAGCGCAGCTCGACCGGCGCGGGATCGATGTCGAGCGTCGCCTCGATCAGCCGCTGGTCATAGCTTTCGCGCGGCCGGACCATGATCCGGTGCTCGCCAAACGACACCGGCTGGCGGTAGGTGTAGGTCGTGACGTGCGAGATGTTGAGGATCGGCATCGTTCAGGGGGAAGTCCGTCAGGTGCAGGCAAATCCGGCGAGCATGATGCTCGACCCCGACGAACCCGATGCCGTCGCCGCGGTCAACCCTCTTGGCGCATCGCCGTTCCTGCTGATCGGCGATCATGCCGGCAACGACGTGCCCCGGCGGCTCGCGGGGCTCGGCATCGGCGACGCCGACCGGGCGCGCCACATCGGCTGGGACATCGGCATCCGCGCGCTCGGCGAGGGGCTCGCCGGGCGGCTCGACGCGACGTTCATCCACCAGCGCTATTCGCGGCTGGTGATCGACTGCAACCGCGATCCCGCCGCCGCCGACGCGATGCCCGAGGCGAGCGACGGGACGCGCGTGCCGGGCAACGCCGGCCTCGACGACGCCGCGCGGGC
>CAXUEV010000355.1:0-2184 GCA_964250105.1 uncultured Sphingomonadaceae bacterium | reverse complement strand
GGGCGAAGTCGGCGACGTCTGCACCGCCGCGCTCGACCGCCTCGCCGCCGCCGGCGCGGTGCCGGTCGCGGTGGCGCTGCCCGAAGCCGACCTGCCGACCTGCCCGGTCGACATCGTCGACCATGAGTTCGCCGCCGCGTTCGATGCCTATCTCGCGACCAACTTCGCGTGCGGTGCGCCGCCCTCGCTGCGGGCGATCTACGAGTCGGGGGCGTATCTGCCCGATTACCGCGAGACGCTGGCGCGCCGCCTGCAAGCGCCGGACGCGGCCGACTATACCCGGCTCGGAGAGCACCGCCGGCGGCTGCGGCGGTCGCTCGCGGCGCTGTTCGCGGCGCACCGGCTCGACGCTGTCGCCTATCCGACGTCGGCCGTGGTGCCGACCTCGCTCGACATTCCGCGCGGCGGCTGGGGACCCGAGCTTGCCGCTTATACCGGCATGCCGGCGATCACCGTGCCCGTCGGACGATCGGCCGGCGGCATGCCGATCGGCCTCGACCTGCTCGGACAGCGCCTCGGCGACGTCGCGCTGATCGGCCTCGCCCAGGCGGTCGAGGATACGCTGCGCGCCTAAGCGGCCTCAGGCCGCCGCCATCGCCCCGAGCTTCAACTGCACCAACATCGCGAGGTCGTCGTAGACCACCCATTCGTCGACGATCTTGCCGTCGACGATGTGGAAGTGGCTCATCCCCATGACGAACAGCCGGTGGCCGGTCGGCGCGCCAAGCGAGCCGTAGCCGAGGTGATGCCCGTCCATCACCCAGCGCAGCGCGACCTTCTCGCCGCCCTCCTCGCACGCGACCGAACAGATGTGCTGCGGCACGAACGCGCCGTCGGCGATCATCGCCACCAACCGCATTGTCTGCTGCAGCACCGCGGCGACCCCGAACAGCTCGCGCATCATCGGTCCGTGCCACTGTACGTTGGGCGCATAGATCTCGGCGATCTTGCCGAACATCCGCTTGGTGTAGATATGGTGCAGCCATTGCAGCAGCTGCGCCTCGGTATCGGTGTGCGCGAGCGAGACGTCGGCTTCGGCCTCCGGCGGATACTGGCCGATCAGGCGGCGGTTCTCGCCGATCTCGACGATCGTCTGGCCCTTGTCGAACTGGTTGCGCGCCAGCTCCTCGGCGAAGGCGTGCGGGTCGAGCCCGAGTTGGACCAGCAGCGCCATGTTGTCGCGAACCAGCCACTCGCGATAGATCTTGTTCTCGAGGATCATGCAGTCGGCGATCGTCCGCGCGGCGAAGGTCCGCCCGGTCGGCCGCCCGTACATTCCATATTCGGTATGCCGCCCGGTGCCGGTGACGAGGTGCGAGGTGTAGAAGCCGTCGACGTCGTTGCCGCGCCAGATCACCTGGGTCGCCATCCCTCGCCGATCGGGCAGCTCGACGATCCGCTGGATCGTCTCGCGGACGATATCCTCGCGGTTGTAGACCGTGCCGAGCGAACTATAGGCGACGCAGTTGTGGGTGTAGTGCGTATAGATCAGCCCGACGTCGCGCTCGTCCCAGATCCGGTGAGTGCAACGGACGATATAGTCGACGATGTCGGTGTAGACCTCGTCGAACCCGCGCATGCTCTGGACGCGCTCGCGGGTCGCCGGCACGATGTCGGTGAAGTCGCGCCGCTCGATCTGCAGCACCGCCGCGTCGCCGCCGGCCGGCCGGGGTTTGCCGGACTTGGCGGTGGAATCGTCGCTCATGCTCGCTCCTCTGATGTCATATCGGGGCCGTTCGACCGTAGGACAGCGGGACAAGCGGGTCCAGCCAGCCGGCGACCTCGGCGGCGACCGCTTGCGGCGCCTCGAGCACGACGAAATGTCCGGCGCCGGGCACCACCGCCAGCCGCGCATCCGGAACGCCGGCGGCGATCGTCTCGCTGTCGGCGACCGGGCAGACCCTGTCCTCGGCGCCGACGACGACCAGGACCGGCATCGTCAGCGCCCCCCAGCCGCGGCCTCCCGTCGCGGCGGCCGAGCGCGATCTCGGTGTGCCGGCGGAAGGCGTCGTCGTCCATCGCCGCCGCCATGTCGACGATCGTCCGACGCAGCGCGGCATCGTCGCGGTTGGCCGCGGCGACATAGTCGGGCCACAGGACCTCGCCGAGGTGAGCCGCGATGCCGCGCCGCGCCGCGCCGCGCCGCCTCGGCGACGCCGGCGTGGCGGGGGTCCGCCGTGGGTG
>CAXUEV010000354.1:0-2184 GCA_964250105.1 uncultured Sphingomonadaceae bacterium | reverse complement strand
TCGCCGTCAGGTCGGCGAAGCCCATCCGCGGGCCGCCCATCGGGCCGCTGGTGACCGACGCCGGCTCGGCGTTCTGCGCCGGCGGCGCGGCCGCGGGCGGGGTCGCGATCTGCGCGCCGGCGGGCATCAGCACCGCCGCCGCCCCCCCGATCAGGACGATGGCCGGGATGATGCTGCGAAGGCTACGCACGGTTAATCTTCTCCTCGATGCCCACCCGGCCGGAGGCTGAGGGACGGGCGGATTAGCGATGCAGCCGGGCAACACGCAAGCGGAAAGATCGTCGCGCGGCCTCGGCTGGTCGATTCCTCAGCGCGGCTTCGCCCGGCCCTCGAACTCGCGCAGGAACTCGTTGTTGGGCGACAGGATGACGTTCGAGCTGCCGTCCTTGAACGTCTCGCGATACGCCTGCATCGCCCGGTAGAAGGCGTAGAAGTCGGGATCCTTGCCGAACGCGTCGGCGTAGATGCGCGCGGCGTTGGCGTCGGCCTCGGCGCGGACGAGCTGCGCCTGCTTGTTGCCCTGCGCGCGGATCGTCAGCGCCTCCTGCGCGCGCGCCGAGCGCATCCGCGTGTACGCCGATTCGAGCGGCGCGCCGGCGGGCAGGTCGGCGCGCTTGATGCGGACGTCGAGGATCTCGGCGCCGTACTGCTTGGCCTGCTTGTTGACGCTCGTCTGGATGTCTTCCATCAGCGTCGTCCGCTCGGGGCTGAGCAGCGCGACGAACGGCTGCCGGCCGAGCTCGTTGCGCAGCCGCGACGCGAGGATGCGCGCGAGCGCCGCCGCCGCATTCTCCTCGGTGCCGACGGTCTGGTACATCTGCTGCGGATCGACGACGCGGAAGCGGGCGAAGGCGTCGACCACCAGCCGCAGCTGGTCGGTCGACAGCACCGTCTGCTGCGGCATGTCGAGGTCGAGCACGCGCTTGTCGATGAACACGACGTTCTCGATGAACGGGAACTTGGCGACGAGCCCGGCGCCGGTGTCGCCGAAGCGCGCGCGGGCGTCATAGGCGTTGACGATGCGCTCGGGCTTGCCGAGGCGGAGCACGATCGCCTGCTTGGTCTCGGGCACGGTGTAGAGCGTCGCCGACGCGAGGATCAGCAGCGCGAACAGCCCTGCCAGCCAGACGATCGGGTTGCGGGTCAGGGCCATGCTATTTCGCCTGTGCGATGCTGGGCGTCGTCGTCGTGTCGGGCGCGGTGATCCGCGCGCGACGCTGGACCTCGGGCAGCGGCAGATAGGTCTGGACGCTGTTCGGCTCGATCACCGTCTTGTCGACCTTCGACAGCACGCTTTCCATCGTCTCGAGGTAGATTCGCTTGCGCGTCACCTCGGGGGCGAGGCGGTACTGGGCATAGACCGCGTCGAACTGCGCCGCCGACCCCTGCGCGACCGCGAGCAGCTGCTGGGCATAGCCCTTCGACTGGTTGATCGCCTGCTGCGCGTCCTGCTGCGCCGCCGACACGTCCTTGAACGCCTCGTCGACCGCCGCCGGCGGATCGGCCTGCTTGATGTCGACGCCGCGGATCTCGATGCCGGCGCGGTAGCTGTCGAGCAGCTCCTGCATCCGCTCGCGGACCTGCTCGGCGATCTGCGCGCGCTGCGGGCCGATCGCGTTGTTGAGCGTGGCGCTGCCGATCTCGGCGCGCATCGCCGCCTCGGCGACCTCGCGGATCGTCTGCTCGGGCTCGGCGAGCTCGAACAGGAACAGCTCGGGGTTGCGGATCTTCCACCGCACGGCATAGGCGATGTCGATGATGTTCTGGTCGCCGGTCAGCATCAGGTTTTCGGTCGCGCCGTCGGCGCCGCCGATGTCGACCGAATTGACCTGCTCGACCTTGGGCAGGATGACCGTGTCGATCGGCGCCGGCAGCTTGAAGTGGAAGCCGGGGTCGGTCGTCTCGACATATTTGCCGAAACGCATGACGACGCCGCGCTCCTGCGCCTGGACGCGGTAGGTGGCGGTGGTGAACAGCCAGATGCCGAGCACGACCGCGGCGATCAGCAGCCACGGCAGGTTGGTGATCTGCCGCCCGCCGCCGGGCATCGAGCCGCGCAGCTTGTCCTGGCTGCGGCGGATGAAATCGTCGAAGTCGCTGCGTCCGGTCGGCCCGCGCCCCGGCGTCGGCCGCCGCGGCGGGCCTTCGCCCCACGGGCTCTTCGGGCCGCCGCCCGAGCCGCCG
>CAXUEV010000353.1:0-2190 GCA_964250105.1 uncultured Sphingomonadaceae bacterium | reverse complement strand
CGGCGGCGATGGCCGGCGACACGCCGCTGGTCGCGCTGTTCGTGCCGATCCGCTGGTCGCTGGTGGCGCGGCGGGTCAGCGGCTGGAGCGACAACGCCGCCGGCCAGCACCCGCTCGCCCGCCTCGGCATCGTCCCCGGCCGCGAGGTCAGCGCGCCGTGACCGTAAAACGCTCACCTTCCCCGACGAGCGTCCAGCCGCGTTCGGCGGCATAGGCGGCGACCTCGCCCGCCGCCGCCGGATCGTCGCTGAGCAGCTCGACGCAGGCGGCGCCGTCGCGCACCGCGCGGGCGAGGCGCAGCACCGGCCATGGGCAGCGCAAGCCGCGGGCGTCGACGATTATCGGAACCGGATCGGCCACCGACGCCGCATAGCACGGCCGCCGCGGCGCGGCTAAGGTCCGCGCGCATGACCGACCCCGCCCCGCACTCGCGCTTCGCGCTCGCCTTCATCTTCGTCTCGGTGCTGATCGACACGATCGGCTTCGGCATCATCATCCCGGTGCTGCCGCGGCTGGTGATGTCGCTGTCGGGACGCGGCCTCGCCGACGCGGCGCGGATCGGCGGCTGGCTGATGTTCGCCTATTCGGTCATGCAGTTCGTCTTCGGACCCGTGATGGGCGGGCTGTCGGACCGCTTCGGGCGGCGGCCGATCCTGCTCGCGTCGCTCGCCGCGTTCGGCATCGACTATCTGGCGATGGCCTTCGCGCCGACGCTGGCGTGGCTGTTCGCCGGGCGGATCGTCGCCGGCATCACCGGCGCGTCGTTCAACAGCGCCTACGCCTATATCGCCGACGTCACCCCGCCCGAGCGGCGGACGCAGAATTTCGGGCTGATCGGCTTCGCCTTCGGCGTCGGCTTCATCGTCGGGCCGGCGCTCGGCGGGCTGCTGGCGGACTTCGGCACGCGCGCGCCGTTCTTCGTCGCCGCGGGGTTGGCGCTGGTCAACGCCGCCTATGGCTGGTTCATCCTGCCCGAGAGCCTGCGCCCCGCCGACCGCCGGCGGTTCGACTGGCGTCGGGCGAACGTCTGGGGCTCGCTCGTCCGGCTGCGCGCGCTCCAGCCGGTGGTGCTGACGCTGGCGACGGCGACCTTCCTGTGGAGCTTCGCGCAGATGTCGCTGCAGGCGACGTGGAACTACTACACGCTCGCCCGCTTCGGCTGGACGACGACCGAGGTCGGGCTGTCGCTGGCGGCGGTCGGGGTGTCGGCGATCATCGCCCAGCTGGTACTGACGCGGACGCTGGTGCCGCGCTTCGGCGAGCGGCGGCTGATCGTTTGGGGCGCGGTCAGCGGCGCCGCCGGCTATGTCATCTACGCCGCCGCGAACGCCGGGTGGATGATGTATGCCGGCATTGCGGTGGCGACGCTGTCGGGGCTGGTCTACCCGGCGCTCCAGTCGCTGATGTCGGCCGAGGTCGGGCGCGACGCGCAGGGCGAATTACAGGGCGCGGTGTCGAGCCTCGTCAGCCTGTCGACGATCGTCGGTCCGCCGGTGATGGCGCAGGCGTTCGCCTATTCGGCCGACACCGCCGTGCCCGGCGCGGCGTTCGTCATCGCCGCGCTGCTGTCGGTGGCGACGCTGCTGCTGTTCCGCCGGGCGATGACGACCGGCGGCGGCGTCAGATCCGCCCCATCAGCACCAGGATGACGACGATCAGGACGACGATGCCGAGGCCGCCCGACGGGCCGTAGCCCCAGCCGCTCGAATAGCCCCAGCTCGGCAGCGAACCGATCAGCAGCAGGATGAGAATGATCAGCAGGATCGTGCCGACGGACATGGCCATTGCTCCCGGTCGCGCGGCGGATCGCCGCATGGCGTGCTGAACGCGCCGCCCGCGTAACGGTTGCGCCGCACTGGACCCGACCGGTGCCAGTCCCTAAGTCCGTGACATGCTCACCGTCGATGCCGCGCTGACGCGCCTGACCCATGCCCTCGCCGCGGCGAAGACCGCCGGCGCCGACGCCGCCGACGCGCTCTATGTCGGCGACGCCGCGACCTCGGTCAGCGTCCGCCTCGGCGCGCTCGAGGACATCGGCCGGTCGGAGGGCGAGGAGATCGGCCTGCGCGTATTCGTCGGCCGGCGGTCGGCGAGCGTCTCGACCTCGGACATGTCGCCCGCCTCGCTCGCCGCGGTCGTCGAGCGGGCGGTGGCGATGGCGCGCGAGGCGCCCGAGGACGAATATGCCGG
>CAXUEV010000352.1:0-2190 GCA_964250105.1 uncultured Sphingomonadaceae bacterium | reverse complement strand
GCCATGTCGTCGGACCGCAGCGTCAGGCCCAGGCCGGGCAACGCCACCGCGCCGACCGCCGCGTGGCCGCCGACCGCGAGCGCGACATGGACCGCCCAGTCGGTCCGGCCTTCGCCATATTCGCGCGTGCCATCGAGCGGATCGACGATCCACACCCGCTCGGCGGCAAGGCGGGCAGCGCCGTCGGTCTCCTCTTCGGACAGGATCGCGTCGTCAGGCCGGTTGGCCCGCAGCGCCTCCATGATGAACGCGTTGGCGACGCGGTCGCCGGCGGTGCCGAGCGCCTTGCCGCCGAACAGGTTCGACGCCTGCAGCGCCCGCAGCAGGTCGCCGGCAACCCGGGCGATGTGCGCCGCGAGGTCGGCGTCGGTCATGGGATCAGCCGGGCGATGATCAGGTCGGCGGCGGCGTCGGGATCGACGAGCGTCGTGTCGATGCGCAGCTCGGGCTCGATCGGCGCTTCGTACGGGCTGTCGATGCCGGTGAAGTTGCTGAGCTGACCGCTGCGCGCCTTGGCGTAGAGGCCCTTAACGTCGCGCGCCTCGGCCGCGGCGAGCGGCGTGTCGATGTGGATCTCGATGAACTCGCCCGGCGCCATCATCTGGCGCACCATCTCGCGTTCGGCGCGGAACGGCGAGATGAAGGCGGTGATCACGATCAGACCGGCATCGGTCATCAGCTTGGCGACCTCACCGACGCGGCGGATGTTCTCGACGCGGTCGGCGTCGGTGAAGCCGAGGTCGCGGTTGAGCCCGTGGCGGACATTGTCGCCGTCGAGGAGGAAGGTGTGGCGGTTCATCCGCACCAGCTTCTTCTCGACGAGGTTGGCGATCGTCGACTTGCCCGCGCCCGACAGGCCGGTGAACCAAAGCACCGCGGGCTTCTGGTTCTTCAGCTCGGCATGCTTGTCGCGGCCGGTCTCGATCGCCTGCCAATGGACGTTCTGGCTGCGGCGCAGCGCGAAGTTGATCATGCCGGCGGCGACGGTGGCGTTGGTGATCTTGTCGACCAGAATGAAGCCGCCGAGGGCACGATTGTCGGCATAGGGCTCGAACACGATCGGGCGGTCGGTGGCGAAGTTGGTCACGCCGATCGCGTTGAGCTCGAGCGTCTTCGCCGCCAGATGCTCCATCGTGTTGACGTTGACCTGGTATTTGGGCGCCTGGATCGTCGCGCTGACGGTCTGCGCGGCCGATTTGAGCCAGTACGGCCGGCCGGGCAGCATCTCCTCGTCGGCCATCCAGACGATCGTCGCCTCGAACTGGTCGGCGGCCTGCGGCGGGTTGTCGGCCACGGCGAGCACGTCGCCGCGCGAGCAGTCGATCTCGTCGGCGAGCGTCAGCGTCACCGACTGGCCGGCGACGGCGGCATCGAGATCGCCGTCGAACGTCACGACCCGCGCGACGGTCGAGGTCTTGCCCGACGGCAGTACGCGCACCGGATCGCCGGGCTTGACGCTGCCGGTGGCGATCAGGCCCGAGAAGCCGCGGAAGTCGAGATTGGGGCGGTTGACCCATTGCACCGGCATACGGAACGGCTTGGCCTGCGCCGAGGTGACGTCGAGCTCGACCGTCTCGAGATGCTCGATCAGCGTCGCGCCCGAATACCAAGGCGTGTTCGCGCTGAGCGCGGTGATGTTGTCGCCCTTGAAGCCCGAGATCGGCATGGCGGTGAAATCGGCGATGCCGATCGACGTAGCGAAGGCGCGGTAGTCGGCGACGATCGCGTCGAAGCGTTCGCGGCTATAGTCGACGAGGTCCATCTTGTTGACCGCGAGGACGAGGTTGCGGATGCCGATCAGGTGCGCGAGGAAGCTGTGCCGCCGCGTCTGCGTCAGCACGCCCTTGCGCGCATCGATCAGGATCACGGCGAGGTCGGCGGTCGACGCGCCGGTCACCATGTTGCGCGTATATTGCTCGTGGCCAGGCGTGTCGGCGACGATGAACTTGCGTTTCTCGGTCGCGAAGAAGCGGTAGGCGACGTCGATCGTGATCCCCTGTTCGCGCTCGGCGGCGAGGCCGTCGACGAGCAGCGCGAAGTCGATCTCCTGTCCCTGCGTGCCGACGCGCTTCGAATCCGCCTCGAGCGCCGCCAGCTGATCCTCGAAGATCATCTTCGAATCGTAGAGCAGCCGCCCGATCAGCGTCGACTTGCCGTCGTCGACCGAGCCGCAGGTGATGAAGCGCAGCA
>CAXUEV010000351.1:0-2211 GCA_964250105.1 uncultured Sphingomonadaceae bacterium | reverse complement strand
CGCGGCGAAGCCGGCCATTGACCCGGCGCAGCCACGGGACCCCGCGATGACGACCTTCGACAAAGCACGCCTGCCGAGCCGTCACGTGACGATCGGCCCCGAGCGGGCGCCGCATCGCTCCTATTACTATGCGATGGGCCTCACCGCCGACGACATCGCCCGGCCGTTCGTCGGCGTCGTCTCGGCAGGCAACGATTCCGCGCCGTGCAACACGACGCTCGACGCCCAGGCCGACGCCGCGCGCGAAGGCGTGATCGCCGGCGGCGGCACCCCGCGGCGGTTCAACACGATCACCGTCACCGACGGCATCGCCATGGGCCACCAGGGGATGAAGTCGAGCCTCGTTAGCCGCGAGGTCATCGCCGATTCGGTCGAGCTATCGATGCGCGGCCACAGCTACGACGCGCTGCTCGCCTTCGCCGGCTGCGACAAGAGCCTGCCGGGCATGATGATGGCGATGCTGCGGCTGAACGTGCCGGCGGTGTTCGTCTACGGCGGCTCGATCCTGCCCGGCCGCTTCGAGGACCGCGACGTCACCGTCGTCGACGTGTTCGAGGCGGTCGGCCAATACGCCGCCGGTGCCTGCCCGCTGGCGCGGCTGACCGCGCTCGAGAAGGTCGCCTGTCCCGGTCACGGCGCGTGCGGCGGCCAGTTCACCGCCAATACGATGGCGTGCGTCGCCGAGGCGATCGGCCTGTCGCTGCCGGCGTCGAACATGATGCCCGCGCCCTATGCCGGCCGCGGCGCGCTCGCCGTCGCCGCCGGCGAAGCGGTGATGGCGTGCCTGGCGACGAACCTGCGGCCGCGCGACATCTGCACGCGACAAGCCTTTGAGAATGCAGCGACGGTCGTCGCCGCGACCGGCGGCTCGACCAATGCCGCGCTCCACCTGCCGGCGATGGCGAGCGAGGCGGGAATCGCCTTCGACCTGTTCGACGTCGCCGAGATCTTCAAGCGGACGCCGTACATCACCGACCTCAAGCCCGGCGGCCGCTACGTCGCGCGCGACCTGTTCGACGCCGGCGGCATCTACATGGTGATGAAGACGCTGTTCGACGGCGGCTATCTCCACGGCGACTGCATGACCGTCACCGGCCGGACGGTCGCCGAGAACCTCGCGTCGGTCGTGTGGAACCCCGACCAGGACGTCATCCGCCCGGTGTCGAACCCGATCTCGCCGACCGGCGGGGTCGTCGGCCTGCGCGGCAACCTCGCTCCCGGCGGGGCGATCGTCAAGGTCGCCGGCATGGCGAGCGTCCGCTTCGAAGGCCCGGCGCGGGTGTTCGACTGCGAGGAGGATTGTTTCGCCGCGGTCGAGGCGCGCGCCTTCGCCGAAGGCGAGGTGCTCGTCATCCGCTATGAGGGGCCGAAGGGCGGCCCCGGCATGCGCGAGATGCTGTCGACCACGGCGGCGCTTTACGGGCAGGGCATGGGCGACAAGGTCGCGCTGATCACCGACGGGCGCTTCTCGGGCGGCACCCGCGGCTTCTGCATCGGCCATGTCGGGCCCGAGGCGGCCGACGGCGGGCCGATCGCGCTGGTCGAGAACGGCGATATCATCCGCATCGACGCCGACGCCGGCACGATCGACCTGCTCGTCGACGCCGCCGAGCTCGGTCGCCGCCGCGACGCGTGGCGGCCGCGGATCAACGACTATCAGTCGGGCGCGCTGTGGCGCTACGCCCGGACCGTGGGCCCGGCGCAGTTCGGCGCGCTGACGCATCCCGGCGCCGCCGCCGAGCGCCACGTCTACGCCGATATCTGAACCGGCCTCAGCGCGCGGCGGGCGGCGGCGGCCGCGCCGCCGACAGCATCGGCTCGCCGTTGCCGTCGCGCGGAACCTCATCACGGGTGCCGCCGGGGACACGCCCGGTGTCGTAGAGCGGCGACTGGGCACAGCCCGCGGTCGCGGCGGCAAGGACGACGAGGGCGACGAATTTCATGTGCCGCGACTGATACTACAGGACGGAGCGATGGCAAGCCGGGGATTGACCATGACGCCGGTGCTCGACGCGGCAGGCATCCGCGCTGCGGAAGCGGCGGCGATCGCCGGCGGCATACCCGCCGAAACGCTGATGGAGCGCGCCGGCGCGGCGGCGGCGCGCGCGATCCTCGCCTATCATCGTCCGGCGAGCGCCGTCGTCGCCTGCGGCACCGGCAACAACGGCGGCGACGGCTATGTCGTCGCGCGCCATCTCGCCGAAGCCGGGG
>CAXUEV010000350.1:0-2219 GCA_964250105.1 uncultured Sphingomonadaceae bacterium | reverse complement strand
CCCGGGCGCTCCCCGGCCTCGGCCATCTCGCCCACGAGGAACAGCCCCAGGCCGCCGTCGCGACGATCGCCGCCGCCGCCGCGACCGCCGGCATCCTCGCCCCCGTCGCGGCCTGACGGTGGAGAACTACTACGGCGCGATCGAGGGCGTGATTTTCGCCGTCATCGTCCTCGGCCTCGCCGGCTGGCAGCTCTGGTCGCTGCGCGACCGCAAGCGCGACGACGAGTAAGCCCGCTCAGACGTCGACCGCCAGCCGTCCGTACAGCTCGGGCCGGCGGTCGCGGAAGAAGCCGAAGCTCGCGCGGTTGGCGCGGACCTCGGCGAGGTCGAAGCGCGCGACCACCGCGCCGGCGTCGTCGGTGCCGAGCTCGTCGACGATGTCGCCGCGCTGGTCGGCGATGAAGCTGTTGCCGTAGAAGCGCTGGTCCTCCTCGACGCCGGTGCGGTTGGCGGCGACGACGGGGACGACGTTCGACACCGCATGGCCGATCATCGCCCGGATCCACATGCGGCGCGTGTCGAGGTTGGGCTCGGCCGGCTCGGAGCCGATCGCGGTCGGGTAGAACAGGATCTCGGCGCCCAGCAGCATCATCGCCCGCGCGCTCTCGGGGAACCACTGGTCCCAGCAGATGCCGACGCCGATGCGGCCGAAATCGGTGTCCCACACCTTGAAGCCGGTATTGCCGGGGCGGAAGTAGAATTTCTCCTCATAGCCCGGCCCGTCGGGGATATGGCTCTTGCGATAGACGCCCATGATGTCGCCGCGGCGGTCGATCATCGCCAGGCTGTTGTAATAGTGCGGCCCGTCCGCCTCGAAGAACGAGCACGGGATATAGGTGCCGGTCTCGCGGGCGACCTGCCGCATCGCCGTCACCGCCGGATGCGCCGCGGTGGCGAAGGCGCGCGCGAAGAAGCGGTCGTGCTCGTGGCGGCAGAAATAATGGCCCTGGAACAGCTCGGGCGGCAGGATCACCTTCGCCCCCCGCGCCGCCGCCGCCCGCACCGCGTCCGCGGTCGCGGCGATATCCGCCGCCATGTCGTCGCTGAACGCGAGCTGGAGCGCGGCGACGGTGATGCCCATATCGTTCATCCCGCCCCCATAGCCGCGCCGCCGTTCAAAAGCGATCCAGGCCGAGAACGCCGACCGCGAGATCGTCCCGGTCGGGATTGCCCTCCTCGATCAGCGCGACCTTCCACGCCCGCCGCCACGTCTTGATCGCCTTCTCGCGCGTGATGGCGGGCGCGATGGCGTCGAACGCCTCGAACTAAATCAGGCGCCTGATGCCATGTTCGGCGGTGAAGCCGGCGAAGACCTCGTTACGGTGCTGTCAGATGCGGCCGGCAAGATCGGAAGTAACGCCCGTGTAAAGTGCGCCCTGCCGGCGGTTGGCGAGGATATAGACATAACCCCGTTTCTCCACCTCATCCTCTCACCTTGTTGTGTCATCCCCGCGAAAGCGGGGACCCATCACTCGACGTCTGCGAGAGATGGGTCCCCGCTTTCGCGGGAATGACAGATTTAGGTGGAGCTCGGGTCACCCCGGCTGCTGCTGCGTGATGCAGTGGAACGAGCCGCCGCCCGTCAGGATATGGTTCGCGCGGAGGCCGATCGCGGTGCGGCCGGGGAACAGCGCGCCGATCGCCGCCACCGCCGCGGCGTCGTTCGCCGCGCCGTAGGTCGGCACGACGACGGCGGTGTTGGCGATGTAGAAGTTCATGTAGCTCGCCGGGATCGCCGCGCCGTCGACCTCGACGAGCCCCGGCGACGGCATCGCGACGATGTCGACGCCGAACGCGCGGGCGCGGGCGCGGGCGTCGGCATAGACCTCGGCGTTGGGGTCGTCGCGCCCCGCCGGCGTCGGCAGCGCGAGGACGCCGGGGGCGACGAAGCGCGCGAGATTGTCGACATGGCCGTCGGTATGGTCGTTCGCGAGGCCCTCGCCGAGCCACAGCACGCGGTCGAGCCCGAGGTCGCGGCGCAGGTGCGATTCGACCTCGCGGGCGTCCATGCCGGGGTTGCGGTTGGGGTTGAGCAGGCATGCCTCGGTCGTCACGACGAGCCCGGTGCCGTCGACCTCGATCGCGCCGCCTTCGAGCACCCAGTCGTGGCGCGCCAGCGGCACGCCCGCCTTGGCCGCGACGAAGCCCGCGACCGCGTCGTCGCCGGCGAGCAGGTACTTGCCGCCCCAGCCGTTGAAGCGGAACGCCGCCGCCGCCGC
>CAXUEV010000349.1:0-2227 GCA_964250105.1 uncultured Sphingomonadaceae bacterium | reverse complement strand
AGCCACCGCCGCCGCGCGGGTGCGCCGCCGTCGGCCGCGCCGTCGCCGATGTCCGCCGCCGTTTCCGCTCTCGCCACCGGCAAATGCATGTTCATGACCGCCGACCCCGCACCGGCTACTGTGTTACACCGATACATCACCGGTCGCAAGCCTCGACGCCATAGCGCGTTTGCGGCGGCTTGCGAAGACGTCCCGCCGCCGCAGCGTGGAACCGCTTGCGCGTGGCGCGGGTTTAAGCGCCCGCAACCACTCGGGGAATGGATATGGGCGGAAACGGAATCATCGCGACGATCGTCATCGGCCTGATCGTCGGTGCGCTGGCCAAGCTGATCATGCCCGGCAAGGACCCGGGCGGCATCATCGTCACGATCATCATCGGCATCGTCGGCTCGCTCCTCGCCGGCTGGCTCGGCTCGGCGGTGTTCGGCTGGTACCGCGACGGCACCGCCCCCGGCTGGATCGCCTCGATCCTCGGCGCCGTCCTCCTGCTCTGGATCTACCGGCTCATCGTCCGCCGCCGTACGGTGTAGCGTCGGCAAGTCAGGTCGCCGGTAATCGTAACTTGAACCAGCCTTTTCACCTGTCGTCCCCGCGAAAGCGGGGACCCATGACCGAAGGCGTCCGGAGATGGGTCCCCGCTTCCGCGGGGATGACGGTATTTATCGGCACCTTCCTGCTCGCCGGCGCCGCTCCCGCCGCCGCCGATGTCCCGTCCGTCCCTACCGTCACCGTCACCGCCGAGGGCAGGGTCGACCGCGCCCCCGACATCGCCGACCTGTCGGGTGGCGTCGTCACCACCGCGCCGACCGCAGCGGCGGCGATGGCCGAGAACGCGACGCGGATGACCGCGGTGATCGCCGCCGTCCGCCGCGCCGGCATCGCCGACCGCGACATCCAGACCACCGGCCTCGGCCTCCAGCCGCAATATCGCTACGACAACAACCGGCCGCCGGTGCTGACCGGCTACCAGGCGTCGAACGCCGTCGCGCTGCGCATCCGCAAGCTCGCCGACACCGGCCGGCTGCTTGACGCGCTGGTCGCGGTCGGCGCCAACCAGATCAACGGCCCCGGCTTCCGCGTCGACGCCGCCGATGCCGCGCTCGACGAGGCGCGGACCCAGGCGGTCGCCACTGCCCGCGCCCGCGCCGACCTCTACGCCCGCGCCGCCGGCCTCAAGGTCAGGCGCGTCGTCTCGATCGGCGAGAGCGGCGGCGAGCAGCCGCGGCCCATGGTCGTGGCGATGATGGCGCGCGCGCCGAAGCTGGCCGAATCGACTCCCGTCGCGCCGGGCGAGGTGACGCTGGCCGTCACCGTGACCATGGTCTTCGAACTCGAATAAGCCGCGATCAGGCGATCAGCATCGCCGGCGGCGGTATCCGCGCGATGAAATGGCCGAGCACCCCCTTCGGCCAGCGCACGAACGGCACCTCGCCGTCGGTGCTCGCGGCATAGGCGACGGCGAAATCGAGCAGCGCCCGCGCCGCCGCGACGTCGCCGTCCATGCGGCCGAGGACATAGCCGATCTTGCCCGGCGCCCGCAGCTGGACCGAACTCCCCGCCGCGCAGCTCCACAGGCACGCCATCGTCTCGACGGCGATCCCGGCATAAGCCGCCTCGACGGCCACGTCGCGCATTGCCGCCAGCAACGCCGCCCCACCCCCAGCCACGCCGTCCGCCCCGCGGCACGTGCCGCAGACGACGAGCGACGCTCCGTCATGGCCGGGGATCAGCATGCCGCCATGTGACACCGCCGGGGGCAAGGGGCAATGCGAACATCGCGGCGAACCGGAAAAGCTAACGACCAGTCTCTAAGAAACCGTTGCAGACAAGACCGTAGCGGAACATATTAATCAGGACGTGTTCCGTATTGGTAATTCCGTGGATGCGGGGACGACGGTAGAAGGGTCGGTGAAGAACCCGCACGTTCGTGCCAAGACCGTACCGGCGACGTCGCAGCGCAGGCATGGGCTCGAAGCGGGCGCCTCCCATCCGCGTGCCGCGCGTGTGCCGCGGTCGTGCCGCGTGCGCGGTCGCGCCCGCGGTTTCGGTCGTCAAAACCGCCCGCTAGGCGTAAAAAACCGATCCGGTACACGACCTCACCGATCCGGTTAGCCCTTCAGCCGCGCGATCTCGGCTTCGAGCGCGTGGATCTTCATCGCCTGGGCGACGATGATCTCCTGCAGCGCCGCCTTCTGTCCGGGGTCGGCGGCGGCGTCGTCCGCCGCCG
>CAXUEV010000348.1:0-2232 GCA_964250105.1 uncultured Sphingomonadaceae bacterium | reverse complement strand
GGCGCCATGGCGAAGTCGATCGTGCCGCCATCGCCGGGCACCCAGCCGGTACTGGCGACGCCGGCGACCGCGACCGAGCCGGCGACCGGGCGCGTGATGCGGCGGACCTGCGCGTCGGCATCGGCGCCGTAGCGCTTGACCAGGGCGAAGCGCGTGGCGACGCCGTCGCCGATGCCGAGCAGCTGGTCCCGCGCCGCATTGTCGAACGGATCGGCGAAGCGGAACGCGTGCGCCTGGCCGCGGCGCGCGCGGAAGAAGGCGATCAGTTCGGCGAGATCGGCCTCCGACCGCGCGCCGAGCCCGGCGTCATAGTGGAGGCGCGCATCGGCCCAGCTGCTGTTGCGCTGTTCATAGCCCGAGCTGAGCAGCGACACCTGCGTCGAGAACTGCGGGCCGCCGCTGGCGCCGTAGCCGAGCGCGAGCGGGAAGCGGACGTCGTGAAAAGCGGGCACGGTCTCTTCTCCCTGGATGTCGAAGGCGACGAAGCCGTCGCGCGCCACCTGCGGCCACGCCCAGACGAAGGTCTCGGCGGTGCCGCGGGCGAGCGACGTCGCGGCGGCGGCGGCGATGCGCGGCCATAGTCCGGGCGTGTCGGGCCGGAGGACGAAGCCGGCGAAATAATGCTGGTGCGCGAGCGGATAGCCGAGGCGCCCGCCGATCGCGGCGCGCGCGTTCGCCTGGGCGGCGAGGTCGCCGGCGATGACGAAGTCGTAGTCCTCGAGCTGGAGGACGTCGAACGCCGGCGACGCCCATGCCGGCGGCAGGTTGGCGCGGACCAGCTCGGGCGACCCGGCGAGCAGCACCTGCGGCGCGTAGAACAGCAGATAGGTCGTGACCGCCGGCGCCGCCGCGCGCACCGCGTCGCGCAGCGCCAGCGTCGCCCGCCCGAGAACGAGCCCGAGCCAGTCGAGATAGGCGCGCGTCGCCGCGTCGAAACTGCCGCGGGCGTCGCGCAGCCGCGGCGGCACCGCCTGTCCCGTCTCGCTCGGATAGGCGGCGACGGTCGCGGCGTCGTAGAAGCACGGGCGGTGGTCGGGGCCGACCCACCACCACGGCTCGCCGACCTGGAAGTGCGGCGGCTGGCCGGCGGCGACGGCGAGCGCGACGAACGCGCGCGCGACCGACTCCAGCCACGCCATCGCCGGCGCGCTCGCCGGCGACAACAGGGTCGACGGCGGCGTATAGCCGGTCAGCGCCGGGTTGCCGTCGGCGTCGCGCTGCTTCCATGTGCCCGGCGCGTGGGCGTCGAGCAGCTCGAACGACAGCGAGACGATGACCGCGAGGTCGTGCGCCGCCGCGCGCGCCATGAAATCGCCGTGCCACGCGCGCGCCGGCAGGTTGAGCGGCCGCGCGGGATCGACCTCGTACGCCGTTCCGGTCCAGCCGAGCTGGAAGAAATGGCTCATGCCGACATAATGGTTGATCCACGCGGTGTAGCCGGTCTGTACGATGCCGCGGATCAGCCGCGCCGGCGTCTGGTTGTAGCTGTCGTCGTAGCCGGTCGCGATCCGCAGCCGGTGCGCGGGGACGAACGTGTCGCCGATGGCGATCGTCGACCCCGGCCCGTCGCAGGCGATCTCCGACAGCGTCACCGCCGCGTCGACCGCCGCCGGCAGCGGCGCCTCCGCGCCGGTATAGCCCGGCGGCACGAGCGAGACGAACAGCCGGTCGATGTCGCCGGCGAACACCGGATCGGCCTCGCCCGGCAGCAGGAAGCCGCCGGCGAGCGCGTCGAAGTCGATCGTGATCCGCGCGTCGGCGGGCGTGCCGACGGCATAGTTCCACAGGCGGACGTACCAGCTGCGCGCGGCGCCCGCGGCGTCGCGGCCCTCGATCGTCAGCGTCGGCCCGTTGACCGCGTCGAGCGGCATCAGCGCGCCCTCGGCGCGCCAGCGGAAGCGCAATGTCAGCCCGCGATAGTCGCGGTCGGTGGCATAGCCGAGCAGCGGATGGTCGAAGCGGTCGGCCGATTCCCAGATCAGCCCGGCGAGGTCGTTCCGCCGCAGGAAGCTGAGGTCGACGCGGACCGTACGGGCGTCGGGCGTCGTCGCCGCCGCCATCATCGGCCGCGGGAAGTCGACCGTCCAGAAGCGCGGGTCGAAGCGCTTGATCCAGTCGCGGCGCTGCTGGTCGGCGGCGGTGGCGAGCCAGTTCTTCATATGCCCTCCGCCCGGTCGAGCGCGCCGCGGACGGCGCGGGCGACCTGCGCGCCGGTGCGCGCCATGAACGCCG
>CAXUEV010000347.1:0-2235 GCA_964250105.1 uncultured Sphingomonadaceae bacterium | reverse complement strand
GCGCTCTGCCTGCGCGTGTTCTACCGCTACGCGCAGGACAGCTGCCTCGAACTCGACCTGAAGAGCGTCGGGTTCGCGGCGCAGGCGCCCGGGCTCGCCGACAGCGCACTGGCATCGGCGTACGACGCGCGCCATGCCGAATGGGCGCAGGTGCTGCCCAAGGAGACGGTCGACCTGTGGGATGCGCTCGCGGCGTTCGACGGCGACACGCAGCATCGGCTGTTCGCCCACTGCGTGTCGCTGTCGGTGAACGCGATCTACGAGCCGTACAACCGGCGGCCGAAGGCGCTCGCGCACGCCGACCGGCTGGCCACCGCGGTCGACCTCGACATGGTGTCGGCCGGCTGGACGCCGACGATCGACACCTACTTCGGCCGCGTGACCAAGGCGCGCATCGTCGGCGCGGTGCGCGAGGCGAAGGGAGACCAGGCGGCCGACCGCATCGTCGCGCTCAAGAAGCCGGAGATGGCGGCGGAGGCCGAGGTGCTGCTCGCCGGTTCGGGCTGGCTGCCCGAACCGCTGCGCACGCCCGGCCGTACGCTGTTCGCGGTCGTTCCGGTCGCCGAGCCGGAGACCGTGACCGTCGGTGAAGAACCGGCGGCGAACGACGGCGAGCAGGTCGTGGACGATGCCACCGACCACGCCGAAGATGAGCAGGTCGACGAGTACCACGCCATCGCCGCCGAGTAACGGCACCCCGCACCCTTCTGGCCCGTCGTCGACTATCCGACGGCGGGCTTTTTTTATCCCGGAGGATTACCCATGCCGGACCGTGCCGCCGACATCGCCCACCGGCTGGCCGAGCAGGCCGAGGCGGTCTGCCGCCATTATCTCTCCAGCGGACGCCGTGAGGGCCGCTATTGGCTGGTTGGCGATGCTGATAACACGCCAGGCCGCAGCATGTTTGTCCGGCTGAAGGCAGGCGATGCCGGCAAGCTTCCCGGCAAATGGACCGACGCCGCCACGGGCGAACATGGCGACCTGCTCGACATCATCGCGCGACGTGAGAGCCTGATGACGCTGCGCGAGACGCTCGACGAGGCCCGACGCTTCCTGGCACTGCCTGCGTCCGAGTCTGCCGACACCTACCGGCATCAATTGCCCGCACCGACCGGATCGCCCGAGTCAGCACGGCGCCTGTTCGCGATGTCCAAGCCGATTGCTGGCACGCTCGCCGAGACCTATCTGCGCGAGCGCGGCATTACCGGGGCGCGGACCTGCACCGCGCTGCGCTATCATCCGCGTTGCTGGTATCGCAGCGACGACGACCCCGCCGACCGTGTCCGCGACAGCTGGCCCGCGCTGATCGCAGCCGTTACCGACGGCGCCGGTATAATCACTGGCGCGCACCGCACCTGGCTCGACCCGTCCGGCAAGGCGAAGGCGCCGGTCTCGACGCCGCGACGCGCCATGGGGTTGCTCCTCGGCAACGGTGTCAGGTTCGGTCGGGCGTCGGACATCCTGGCAGCCGGCGAAGGCATCGAGACGATGTTGTCGCTCCGATGCGTCCTGCCCACCATGCCGATGATCGCAGCACTCTCCGCCAATCACCTCGCCGCCCTGCTCCCGCCTAACGGCTTGCGCCGGCTATACATCGCGCGCGATAACGATCTGGCCGGACGGCATGCGGCGGAGACGTTGGCCGAACGCGCGCACGCTGCCGGGATCGAGGTTCTGCCGCTCATACCGGCGCTCGGCGACTTCAACGACGATCTGCGCCAGTTGGGACCGTCGGCGCTGGCAGACGGGGTCCGGCTCCAGATCGACCGGGTGGACGCCGAGCGGTTCCTGATCTCGGAAAGGTCCAGTTAGTTGGCGGGATCGGCGGCATCGGCTGGCAACCGTCATCGCTGACTCGCCTCGAGCTGGGGAGAGCCGCGCCCACAGCCTTCTGAGAGGGCGGTCGGACCGGAACCCGGCCGGGCCGGCAACGGCTGCGCCGGGCTATTTTCCGCCGCCGAGACGCGCTCGGCTTTGCATCGCGAGGCAAAATAGCCCGGCTACGCCGTCCTCCGCTGCGCTTCGGCCGCTCGGGCTGCGCCCGGCGGTGCAGGCCCGGTCGCGCCCCGCTCTGTCGTCGCCTGCGAAGGCCGCGATGGGCGCGACCGCCAGCTTCAAGGCAAGCCACCATGACGAACGATCCAGACCACGAACCGCACCACGCCGTCTCACCGACCGGTCACATCCTCGAAGAACTCGCGCTCTACGGCCACCGCCCGTTCGACGACGAACCCG
>CAXUEV010000346.1:0-2245 GCA_964250105.1 uncultured Sphingomonadaceae bacterium | reverse complement strand
GGCGACGGCGAGGATCGCCGCGATCGCCCACCAGCGCACGCGCTAGCGGCCCGCCGGCGGCGTCGCGCCGGGCGCGAGCGGGGCGTCGGGGACGTCCTCCTCGTCGGGCGGGTTGCCGTCGTAGATCAGCGACTGCCGCCGCTGCAGATACGCCGACCGCACGGTCGCATATTCGTCGAGGCTGCCGGCGAGCAGGCCGTCGGCGTCGGCGTCGAGCAGCTGCGAGCGCAGGTCGAGCGCGGTCAGGCCGAACTGGCCGACGCTGTACACGAACTTCCAGTCGACCGCGGTGTCGCGGACATAGGGGAACGGGTTGGCGGCGAAGCCCGTGGCGGTGCCGGCGCCGTCGCGCAGCGTCGACGGACCGAAGAACGGCAGCATCAGGAACGGCCCCGACTTGATCCCCCACACCGCGAAGGTCTGGCCGAAATCCTCCGGCTCCTCGGGGCGTCCGAGCTTGGTCGCGACGTCGGCGACGCCGCCGACACCGAGGACGCTGTTGAGCATGAAGCGGTCGACGGTGCGGAACGCCTGCTTGATCTTGCCCTGGAGCACGGCGTTGACGAACGACAGCGGCTCGTCGATGTTGTCGAGCGCGTTGGTCACGCCGCGGCGCGCGACGCCCGGAACCGCGGCGCGATAGACCTTGGCGCCGGGCAGCAGGACGTAGCGGTCGAGCTTCTTGTTAAACGCGTAGAGCTTGCGGTTGGTCTTCTCGTACGGGTCGGCATAGGCGGCGGCCATGCTGCCGGGGTGCGGCGTCGCGCAGCCGGCGACCGCCAGCAGCAGGCCGGCAAGACAGGTCCGGACGATGGACGGACGCACAGGCATTCCTCGGTTGACCGCGCCGGGGGTGCCACAAACGCTCCCGCGCGACAAGCCGCGGCCGACGGCCGTTGACCACATATAAAGACATGTTTATATCCTGTACGATGACGTTCGCCCTCCCGGCATTCCGTGCGCTGGCCGATCCGACGCGGCTTCGGATCATGCTGCTCGTGCGCCACATGGAGCTGGCGGTCGGCGAGCTGGCGGCGGTGCTCGGGCAGAGCCAGCCGCGGGTGTCGCGCCACCTGAAGATCCTCGCCGACGTCGGGCTGCTCAACCGCGCCAAGGAGGGGGCGTGGGTGTTCGTCCGGCTCGGCGCGGCGCGGCACGTCGATCCCGTGTTCGCGCTGCTCGACGCGTGGGGGGAGACCGCGGCGTCCGACCTCGCGCGGCTCGCCGACGTCCGCGCCGAACGCGCGGCGGCGGCGGCGGCCTTGTTCGCCGCGCACGCGGCCGCGTGGGACGGCATCCGCTCGCTCCACGTCGCCGACGCCGAGGTCGAGGCGGCGATCCTCGACGTGCTCGGCGACCGGCCGATCGGGCGGCTGCTCGACATCGGCACCGGCACCGGGCGGATGATCGAACTGCTCGGGCCGCGCGCTGCGACAGCGATCGGCGTCGACCGCTCGCCCGAGATGCTGCGGCTCGCGCGCGGCAAGATCGAGGCGGCGGGGCTCGCCCATGCCGAGGTCCGCCGCGCCGACATGTACGCCCTGCCGCGCGCCGACGGCAGCGCCGACACGGTGGTGCTCCACCAGGTTCTCCACTTCGCCGACGCGCCGGCGGCGGCGATCGCCGAGGCGGCGCGGGTGCTGGCGCCGGGCGGGCGGCTGCTCGTCGTCGATTTCGCGCCGCACGGCTGCGAGGATTTGCGCACCCGCCACGCCCATGCCCGGCTCGGCTTCGACGACGCCCAGGTCGCCGGCTGGCTCGCCGCCGCCGGTCTCGAGGCACGGCGCCCGGTCCATCTCGCCCCCGCCGCGGTCGCCGACGACCTGCTGACGGTGACGCTGTGGCTCGGCGAACTTACCCCGCTGGTCGAAAGGCAGGCCGCATGACGCTCTCGCTGGCGGAAATGTCCGAGGCGGCGCGCGCGCTGAGCGCGCCGCTGTTCGCCGACCTGGCGGGCGATATCGCCGTGTCGTTCGAGTTCTTCCCGCCCAAGTCGGAAGCGATGGAGCGGACCTTGTGGGAGTCGGTCGCGACGCTGACGCCGCTCGCGCCCGAATTCGTGTCGGTGACCTACGGCGCCGGCGGCACGACGCGCGAGCGGACGCATGCGACCGTCGCCCGCATCGCGCGCGAGACGCCGCTCAAGGCGGCGGCGCACCTGACCTGCGTCGACGCCTCGCGCGACGAGATCGACGCGGTCGCGCGCGACTATTGGGCCGCGGGCGTCCGCCACATCGTCGCGCTG
>CAXUEV010000345.1:0-2249 GCA_964250105.1 uncultured Sphingomonadaceae bacterium | reverse complement strand
GCATGGGACCTCGTGGCTTCGGCACTGACCGTTGCGCGCCTTTTGCTGACACGGCGCACGGCACACATCGCCGATCGCTTCGTGCGGGTGCCGCTCGAACTGCGAGACCCGAACGCGCTCGCGGTGCTGGCCATGATCCTGTGCCTCACGCCCGGAACGGCCTGGGGCGAGATCGCGTTCGACCGCTCGACCTTGCTGATCCACGTGTTCGACCTGGACGACGAAGCCGCCTTCGTCGCGCTGGTCAAGACGCGCTACGAGCGGCCACTGATGGAGATCTTCGAATCATGACGCCCGTGCTTTTCTGGGCGGGCCGCGAGTTTCTTACAGGTGCTTGGAACGCCGCCCGGCACCGTGCCGCCGACGGCGCGGGCGAACGCCCCCGCCCGCACGACGTCGCCGCCGGCGTCGGCAACGCCGAAGACGCTCGCGTACCCGGCGATTCTCATCAGACCGGCCACAGGACGCGCTTCAGCGGCAGATGGTCGGCCATGCCGAGCTTGATCGCGAGGCCGACGAGCAGCGCCGCCACCGCCGAGCGCACCGTCCAGGCGATCACCGCCGACACCGCCGAGCGCTTGGCGTCGCGCCAGCCGCGGATCAGCTGGCGCAGCTCGACGATGTCGGCCCCGGCGCGGTCGTCCGACAGGCCGATGCGGTTGAGCGCGCGCGTCGCCCCCGCCTCGCTCGCCTCCTCGATCACCGCGCGCAGCGTGACGAGGTCGGCCCCCTGCCCCTCCGCCTGCGCGATCAGTCCGGCGAGCATGTTCATCGCGCGTCTCCCAGGCCCAGCAGGCCGCGTTTCTCGTCGTCGGTCAGGAAGTCCGCCCCCGCGACCTGCCCCCACAGCCGCTCGCGGTCGGCCGACAGCGCCGGGATCGCGTCGCGGTCGACCTCGAGCCTGAGCCCCGGCCACCAGTCGTGGAGGTGCGCCGCCAGCCCGCCGAGGATGCGCGTCGTCAGCGGCAGCAGCGTCAGCCGCCACAGCGCGACGTTCGCCTCGCGGTAGTTGGCGAAGGCATTGTCGCCCGGCAGCCCGAGCAGCATCGGCGGCACGCCGAACGCCAGCGCGATCTCGCGGCTGGCGGTGTCGCGGGCGCGGGCGAAGTCCATCTCGGCCGGGGTCAGCGACAGCGCCTGCCACTTCAGCCCGCCCTCGAGCAGCATCGGCCGCCCGGCGTTGGCCGCGCCGGCGAACCCCGCCTCCATCTCGGCCTTCAAGCGGTCGAACTGCTCGGCCGACAGCGTGCCGCCGTCGCCGGCGTCGTAGACCAGCGCCCCCGACGGCCGCGCCGCATTGTCGAGCAGCGCCTTGTTCCACCGCGCCGCCGCATTGTGCGTCGCCACCGCCGCCGCCGCGGCGCCGAGGCAGCCGAGTCCGTAATGATCGTCGAGCGGGTGGAAGCTGCGGAGGTGGAGCAGCCCCGGCCGCTCGCCGACCGTCACCGCCGGGAAGCGCTCGACGACGCCGCCGGCGCGGTACAGATAGCCGACCGGCCAGCCGCTGGCGTCGGCCTCGACCGTCACCCGCTCTGGGCGCAGCGCGTACAGCGCCACCGGCAGCCCGCCCGCGCCGAGGCCGACCTCGACATAGGCGTTGCCGTGGAGCAGCAGGTTCGCCGCGACCGTCTCGATCAGCGACGGCCCCGGCTCCGCCCCGCCGAGCAGCGCCAGCGCCGGATGCCCCGCCGGCGAACTCGCCACCGGCGCCCCCGCCGCCCCTTCGGCGATGATCCGCACCGCGCGCTGCGCGATCGGGTTGCGCAGATAGGCGTCGCGCGCCAGCGCCTCGTAGCTCCGCGGCGCCTCGTCGTCATAGGTCCAGCCCGTCCGGAACCGCCTCGGCTCGCGCGGCACCGCCGGACGCGCCTTGCGCCCGAACAGATTGAAATTCATGAGGATCTCCTAGGTTTTACCCTCACCCTCCCACTCGGCAAGAGCCGAGCGGGCCCCTCCCTCTCCCCAAATGGGAGAGGGCAACGCGACCCCTCTCCCACTTGGGAGAGGGAGGGGCCCACGCCCCTTGGCGTGGGAGGGTGAGGGCCTACGGGCGAAGCGCTCTAAAGCGACCGCACCCCCGGCCGCCCCGCCGTCCCCAGCATCAGCTCGCTGACCGCCCACACCAGCGCGTCGGCGCGGTCGGGCGAGCGCCCCGGCCCGGCATAGCCGCCGCCCGTCGTCAGCCCGCACAGCTCGTCCTCGAGCGCCGGGAACGCCCCGGCGTGGCGCACCCTGCCGATGCCGTAGAG
>CAXUEV010000344.1:0-2254 GCA_964250105.1 uncultured Sphingomonadaceae bacterium | reverse complement strand
GGGGCAGAGCGACCCCGGCCCGCTGCCGCGCGACGGCGCCGCGATCGCGCGCGACCTCGACGACGGCCTGCGCGCCGCGCGCATCGCCGGACCGCTCGTCGTCGTCGGCCATTCGGCCGGCGGGCTCTACGTCCGGCTGTTCGCCGACCGCCGGCCGAAAGACGTCGTCGGCATGGTCCTCGTCGACCCCAGCGTCGAATATCAGGACCGGCGGCTGGCGGCGGCGTTCGGTCCCGGCGCCGGCAGCCTCGCCGGCATCCGCGCCCGACTCGTCGGCTGCATCGACGCGGAGTCGACCGGTGCCGTGCCGCGCGCCGACCCGGGGTCGTCGCGCTGTGGTGCCACGCCCGCGCCGCGCTTGGTATCGCAGCTGTCCGAGCTCGACACGCTGTGGACGGCGACCTCGGACGCGCTCGCCCGCGGCCGCCAGTCCTACGGCGCGATGCCGCTGATCGTGCTGACCGCCGGCGACGGCCATGCCGGCCCCGACCAGGCGCGGATCGCGGCGGTCTGGGCGGGCCTCCACGACGAGGTCGCGGCACGGTCGCGCCGCGGCCTCCGCCGCACCGTCGCCGGCTCGGGCCACCTGATGATGCGCGACCGCCCCGATGCCGTCGCCGCCGCCATCGCCGAGGTCGTCGCCATGGCGAAATCGCCGCCCGCCGCACCGCTTGGCACCCCCCGGCCCATCGGCTAAGGAGGCGCCATGACCCCGTTCCGCGTATCCCGTGCCGTCCTGCCGCTGGTCGCCACCGCGCTCGTCGTCACCGGCTGCGCCTCGACCAAGAACAAGAAGGACCGCCCCTACGTCGCGACCGACGTCGACACGCTGTACAACGTCGCGCAGGGGACGCTCGCCAAGCGCCAGTACAAGACCGCCGCGGCGCAGTTCGACGAGGTCGAGCGCCAGCATCCCTATTCGATCTGGGCGCGCCGCGCGCAGCTGATGTCGGCATATAGCTACTACGTGTCGCAGGATTATTCGCAGGCGATCCTGTCGGCGCAGCGTTTCCTCTCGCTCCACCCCGGCAGCCGCGAGGCGCCGTACGCCTATTACGTCGTCGCCATCAGCTATTACGAGCAGATCACCAGCGTCGACCGCGACCAGAAGATCACCCAGCAGGCGCTCGACGCGCTGCAGGAGCTGATCCGGCGCTATCCGAACTCCGAATATGCCGCCGATGCCCGGCTGAAGGTCGACCTGACGCGCGATCACCTCGCCGGCAAGGAGATGGAGATCGGGCGCTACTACCAGGCGAACAAACAGTTCCTCGGCGCGATCCTGCGCTTCCGCACCGTCGTCGACACCTACGACACCACCAGCCACACGCCCGAGGCGCTCGAGCGGCTGGTCGAATCGTACCTCGCGCTCGGCCTGCCCGAGGAGGCGAAAAAGGCCGCGGCGGTGCTCGGGTACAATTATCCGTCGTCGAAATGGTACAAGCGCAGCTACGATCTGGTCGGCAAGAAGGCGACGTGATCCGCGTGGTCGCGCGGCCGCCGTGCTGACCGCCCTCGACATCCGCGACGTCGTCCTGATCGAAGCGTTGCGGCTCGAGTTCGCCGACGGCCTCGGCGTCCTGACCGGCGAGACCGGCGCCGGCAAGTCGATCCTGCTCGACAGCCTCGGCCTCGCCCTCGGCGCGCGCGGCGATGCCGGACTCGTGCGCGGCGGCGCCGCCCAAGCAAGTGTTACCGCCGCCTTCGCCGTCGCGGCCGACCACCCGGCGCTGGCGCTGCTCGACGACAACGGCCTCGATCACGACGGCGAGCTGATCCTGCGCCGGCGGATCGGCGCCGACGGCGGCGGCCGCGCCTTCGTCAACGACCAGCCGGTCTCGGTGGCGCTGCTCCGCGAGGTCGGCGCGCGCCTCGTCGAGATCCATGGGCAGCAGGACGACCGCGGCCTGCTCAACCCGCGCGGGCATCGCGACCTGCTCGACGCCTTCGCCGGCCTCGGTCCGCAGGTCGCCGCAGTCGGCAGCGCCTATGCGGCGTGGCGTGCGGCGGAGGCAGCCCTGGACAACGCCCGCGAAGCGCTCGAAGCCGGGCAGCGCGACCGCGAGTGGCTCGATCACGCCGTTGCCGAACTCGCCGCGCTCGCGCCCGAACCGGGCGAGGAAGCCGAACTCGCCGCCGCGCGCAGCGACATGCAGAAGGGTGCGCGGCTGGCGGCCGATCTCGACACGGTCACGGCGCTGCTGCTCGGCTCCGACGGCGGCCTCGCGGCGCTGCGGCAGGCGGCGCGGCGGCT
>CAXUEV010000343.1:0-2256 GCA_964250105.1 uncultured Sphingomonadaceae bacterium | reverse complement strand
ACGAGCGCCAGCCGGCCGTCGGCCGCGGTGGCATCGGCCCCCGATGCCGCCGCCAGTTCGGGATGGTCGTTGAAGAAGCCGCCGCCGACCATGATCGCGACCGCCGGATTGCGCGATGCCCGGCGCAGTTCGCCGACGATCGCCGGCAGGCCGGCGACATGATCGATGTTGCTGACCGTCAGCCCGATCATCTCGAACCACTGCCGCCCGACGATCGCGCGCAATTCGACGAGGCCCGCGTCGGGCGCGCTCCACGTCCGCCAGCCGGCGCGGCGGAAGAACTCCTCGATCATCACCAACCCGAAACTGTGCTGGTCGCCCGGCGGCACGGTGAACAGCACCCGCCGGTCGGCGCGCGTCCGCGCGCTCGGACACGGCGCGCGGCCGCCGAGTTCGTGGACCACCTGCTGCAGCCGCCACAGGCCCATCGTCACGTCGACGAAGTCGCAGACGTCCTGCTCCCAATAGTCGCCGAGCACCCGCGCCGCCGGCGCCAGCAGGTCGATGAACACCGTCTCGATCGGCACCCCGCGGGCGAGAACGCCTTCGACATGCGCCAGCAGCGCATAGACCTCGGTGTCCAGCGTCAGCTGCGCCAGCGATTCCGGCTCGGCTGCGGTGATGCCCGCCTCGCAACGCGCGGCCGCCGGCATCGGCGCCTCGCCGCGATGCGCCATCAGCAGCCGCGGAATGATCTCGCCCTCGATCAGCCGCGCCATGCGCAGCGGCGACGGCTCGTGGCGCGACGCCCGCGCTTCGCGCGTCGGCGGCTCGCGCCCCGGAAATCTCTCGCTCTCGTGAATCGACGCCATGGCACCCATCCCCAGCTGCGCTCGTCGGCGGGCGCCGGTCGGCGTCTTCTCCCGATCGGCAGGAGGCTATGGAATCGGAAAGCATTTGGCAACGCTCATTAAGAACCGGTTCGACAACAATCTAGTGTCAAACAAACTGGACGTAAAGCCCGGTTGACAGTCGCCGTGCGGTCGACGTAGTTTTGCCTGCAAGCGGACGTGGCAGCCGGCAGGACGGTGGATGCAGACGAGTGGCGCAGTTGGGATCGGACGCGGCGGCACCGCCGTCGCCCCGCTCTATACCGCCGAGCAGCGCCGCCGCCGCGACGCCTCGCGCTGGACGCTGGTGCAGGGCGTGCTCGCGCCGGTCCAGTTCCTCGTCTTCCTCGTCAGCCTCGGCCTCGTCGTCCGTTTCCTCGTCACCGGCGACGGGCTCGCCGCGGCGACCGCCTCGGTCGTCGTCAAGACGCTGACGTTGTACGCGATCATGATCACCGGCGCCGTCTGGGAAAAAATCGTCTTCGGCCAGTATCTGTTCGCCCCGGCCTTCTACTGGGAGGACGTGTTCAGCATGCTGGTGATCGGCCTGCACACCGCCTATCTCGCGGCGCTGCTGTTCGGCATCGGCAGCGACCGCGAGCGGCTGATCCTCGCGCTCGCCGCCTATGCGACCTATGTCGTCAACGCCGGCCAGTTCCTGCTCAAGCTGCGCGCCGCGCGGCTCGGCGGCACTGCCGCATGAGCGTCGCCACGCTCGAACGCCCGGTGACGCCGCCGATCCTGCGCGAGCGCGGCCAGCGCGAGGTCTTCTGCGGCCTGACCGGCATCATCTGGCTCCACCGCAAGATCCAAGACGCGTTCTTCCTCGTCGTCGGCAGCCGCACCTGCGCCCATCTGCTGCAGTCCGCCGCCGGCGTGATGATCTTCGCCGAGCCGCGCTTCGCCACCGCGATCATCGAGGAGCGCGACCTCGCCGGGCTCGCCGACGCCAACGACGAGCTCGACCGCGTCGTCGACCGGCTGCTCGAGCGGCGGCCCGAGATCAAGCTGCTGTTCCTCGTCGGCTCGTGCCCGTCCGAGGTGATCAAGCTCGACCTGTCGCGCGCCGCCGCGCGACTCGAGGCGAAGCACGCCCCCGACGTCCGCATCCTCAACTATTCGGGCAGCGGCATCGAGACGACCTTCACCCAGGGCGAGGACGCCTGCCTCGCCGCGCTGGTGCCGACGATGCCGGCGACCGCGCCCGGCGCGGCCAAGTCGCTGCTGATCGTCGGCGCGCTGCCCGACGTCGTCGAGGACCAGTTCCGCCGGCTGTTCGCCGAGCTCGGCATCGCCGATGTCGCCACCCTGCCGCCGCGCCGCGCCGCCGATCTCGCCGCGGTCGGGCCCGACACGCTATTCCTCCTCGCCCAGCCGTTCCTCGGCGACACCGCGCAGGCGCTCGAGGAGCGCGGCGCGCGCCACC
>CAXUEV010000342.1:0-2259 GCA_964250105.1 uncultured Sphingomonadaceae bacterium | reverse complement strand
GGCCGGGAAAGGCGGCGACGATCGCCTCGACCGCCGCGCCGTTGACCGCGCCGCCGGCGAAGGCGCCGTCGAGGTCGACGACGTGGAGCGCGGTCGCCCCGTCCGCGGCGAACGCGCGCGCCTGCGCCGCCGGATCGTCGGCATAGACCGTCGCCCGCGCCATGTCGCCCTCGGCCAGCCGCACCACCTGCCCGGCCTTGAGGTCGATCGCCGGATAGATGGTGAAGGTCATGGCCGCCACTCGAGGAAGCCGCGGAGGAAGGCGAGGCCGTACGCCTGGCTCTTCTCCGGGTGGAACTGGACGCCGAGCAGGTTGTCGCGCCCGACGATCGCCGCGACCGGCCCGCCATGGTCGGTCGTCGCCAGCTCGTGCGCCGGATCGGCGACGGCGAAGCGGTAGCTGTGGACGAAATAGCCGTGGCCGTCCTGCTGCAGCCGCGTCAGCGCCGGATGATCGGTATCGAGCGTCACCGTGTTCCACCCCATGTGCGGCACCTTGAGCGCGGCGTCGCCGGGGGCGAGACGGTCGACCGTGCCGCCGATCCAGTCGAGGCCGCGGTGGACGCCGTGCTCGCGGCCCTCGCTCGCCAGCAGCTGCATGCCGACGCAGATGCCGAGGAACGGCACGCCGCGGCCGCGCACCGCCGCGGTCATCGCCTCCTCGATCCCCGAATGGGCGCGGAGCGCGCCGATGCACTGGGCGAAGGCGCCGACGCCGGGCAGGACGATCCGGTCGGCGGCGGCGACGGTCTCCGGATCGCCCGAGACGGTCACCGTCGCGCCGCCCTCGTCGCCGGCGGCGACCCGCAGCGCGTTCTCGGCCGAACGGAGGTTGCCCGCGCCGTAATCGACGACGACGACGGTCTCAGCCACCGCCGAGCGTGCCCTTGGTCGAGGGTATCGCCTCGGGCTTGCGCGGATCGAGCGTCACCGCGGCGCGGAGCGCACGCGCCAGCCCCTTGAAGCAGCTCTCGACGATATGGTGGTTGTTGACGCCGTACAGCGTCTCGACGTGGAGCGTGATCCCGGCCGCTCCGGCGAAGGCGGCGAACCATTCCTTGAACAATTCGCTGTCCATCTCGCCGAGCCGCGGCTGGCTGAACCCGGTCCGCCAGACGAGATACGGCCGCCCCGAGATGTCGAGCGACACGCGCGTCAGCGTCTCGTCCATCGGGATCGACGCGCTGCCGTAGCGGGTGATGCCGCGGCGGTCGCCGAGCGCCTTGCGCACCGCCTCGCCGAGCGCGATGCCGCTGTCCTCGGTGGTGTGGTGTGCGTCGATATGGAGATCGCCCGCCGCGGTCAGGTCGATATCGATCAGCGAATGGCGCGACAATTGCTCGAGCATATGGTCGAGGAAGCCGATGCCGGTGGCGACGCGATAGACGCCGGTGCCGTCGAGCCCGACGGTGACGTCGATCACCGTCTCGCTCGTCGCGCGATGGACCGTGGCAGTACGGGGGGCAGGCGACATCAGACGTCTCCGGATGGGCAGCCGCTAGAGCAAGCGGTGCCGCAGGGCAAGCCGACGGCGGCGCGCGGGGTCGTTAAGGTTAAACCTCCGGCGGACGCTGCCGTCGTTAACCGCGTTGGGTTGGCCAACGAAAGGTTTGCAGCAATGAACAAGACGATCCTCGCGGCGCTGGCGACAACCCTCGCCCTCGCCGGCACCGCCGCCACCGCCGCGCCGGTGGTGTTCGCCTCGATCCCCGACCTCGGCGTCGCCGGCTTCTCCGAATTCTGCAGCCCGTGCAGCGGCCGCGGGCGCGCCTACGACCATTTCTCGCTCGGCGCGGCGACGTGGCTGAGCGGCGCCGCCTTCACCGCGTCGAGCTTCTATAATTTTCCCGGGCCGGTGACGCTCGGCATCTACGCCGACACAGTCGGCGCCGAGCTGGCGCGCTTCGCCTTCACGCCCGCCAGCTTCGCCTCGCGCGTCGCCACCGTCTGGGGAACGAGCGTCGTCGCGGTCGAGTTCGCCCGGCTCGAACTCGCCGCGGGCGACTATCTGTTCAGCGTCTTCGGCCCGGCCGACTTCGCGGTGCCGAGCTACCTCAAGCCCGGCGGCGCGGTGCTGACGGTTCCCGGCGGAAGGTACGACGGCCAGGTCACCGGCTTCCAGCTGTTCGGCGAGCCCGTCGCGACCGCACCGGCGGTCGCCGCGGTCCCCGAGCCGGGCGCATGGGCGATGCTGATCGCGGGGTTCGCCGCCGTCGGCGTCGCCCGCCGCCGACATCGCGCCGTGTCAGTCGCCGGCTA
>CAXUEV010000341.1:0-2263 GCA_964250105.1 uncultured Sphingomonadaceae bacterium | reverse complement strand
CTCGCCGCGGCGGACGATCGTGCCGGGGCGTGCGCCCGACAGCGCGAACAGCTCGTCGGCGACACCCGCCAGCAGCGCCTCGGCGTTCGTCTGCGCCTCGGCCTCGATCAGCTCCTGGACCGCGCCCCACTGCATGAATTCGGTCGGCGGCATGACGTGGAGCAGCGTGACGCGGGCATCGACCCGCGCCGCCCGCAACGCGGCGTAGCGCATCGCCACGCGGCTTTCCGGCGTGTCGTCGAAGACGACGAGATAGCTGCTGTCCACTGCGCCAGTCTAGCTATGCGGCGCGAGCGGACAAGCGTGGGCGTCAGCCGGGCGCGCGGGGCGGCGGCGCGACCTTGATCCGCACGGTCTGGCCCGAATTGCCGGGGAAGTTGGTGAACAGCGCGGTGACGAGGTTGGGCACGAGCACGGTCAGGTCGTTGGTATCGGCGACGGTCTCGGCGCGGCCCTCGAAGACGGCGACATTGTCGGCGGCGCGGTTGATCCGCATGTCGACATAGCTGTTGTACTGCGTCACCGAATAGACCTGCGGATAGCCGAACCCGCCATAGCCGCCATAACCGCCGAAGCCGCCAAACCCACCATAGCCGAACCCGCCGTAACCGAAGCCGCCATAGCCGAAGCCGCGGCCGTAGCGGCCGAAGCCGCCATAGCCGAACCCGCCACCGAAGCCGGGCGTCGATTCGATCCGCTCGCGCGGCATGCCGACCGAATAATCGAAGTTGACCACCAACGTCGCCTGGCGCGGGTCGGGGGCGAGCGTGTAGCCGGTGGCGAGCAGGCGCTGCGTCACCAGCCCGGCATAGGTCGCGAACTCGAGTCCGCCGGCCTTCGACGGGTCGCGCGCCTGGATCGTGAAGCTCTGGCCCGACGGCGCCGGCAGCTGCTGGAAGCGGGCAACCCGCGCCTCGAACGGCGTGGCGCAACCGGCGAGGAAAGTCAGAACGACGACTGGAGCAAGAGCGGTGATGCGCATCGGAATGCCCTCGAAATGAACGTACGATGTAAATAAGTAGCGGCGCGACGTTGAACAAGGCGTGAACCCCGATACGCCGGCACCGGTTCCAATCCCCCGCGGCGCTCCCTAGCGCAGGAACCCGACCGCATCGTAGACCTCGATCAGGACCGGCTCGGCGATCGCCCTCGCCCGCGCTCCGCCGGCGCGCAGGACCGCGTCGAGATGCCCCGGCTCGGCGCGCAGGCGGACGAACTCGGCGTTGATCGGCGCGAGCCGGGCGATGGTCAGCTCGGCGAGCGCCGGCTTGAACACGCCGAAGCCCTTGCCGGCGAACTCGGCAAGCACGGCGTCGACGCCGACCCCGGCGAGCGCCGCGTAGATGCCGACGAGGTTCTTCGCCTCGGGCCGGCCGGCGAGCCCGGCGGCGGCGTCGGGGAGGACGTCGGCGTCCGATTTCGCGCGCTTGATCTTGCCGGCGATCGTATCGGCGTCGTCGGTCAGGTTGATCCGGCTGGCGTCGGACGGGTCCGACTTCGACATCTTGGCGCTGCCGTCGCGCAGGCTCATGATCCGCGCCGCCTCCTGCCCGATCACCGGCAGCGGCGGCACGAGCAGCCCCTCGCCGTAGGTCGCGTTGAACTTGACCGCGATGTCGCGGGCGAGCTCGAGATGCTGCTTCTGGTCCTCGCCGACCGGCACATGGCTGGCGCGGTAGGCGAGGATGTCGGCGGCCTGGAGGACCGGGTAGACGTAGAGCCCGACGCTCGGCCCCTCGGCGTCCTTGCCGCGCTTCTCCTTGAACTGGATCATGCGGTCGAGCCAGCCGGTCCGCGCGACGCTCATCAGCACCCACGCGAGCTCGGCATGCGCCGGGACCGCGCTCTGGTTGAACAGGATCGTCCGCGCCGGATCGATCCCCGAGGCGAGCAGCGCCGCCGCCATGTCGCGCGTCGCCGCGGTCAGCGCCTGCGGATCGTGCGGCAGCGTGATCGCGTGGAGGTCGACGATGCAATAGATGCACGCGTAGTCGGCCTGCATCGCCACCCAGTTGCGGATCGCGCCCAGGTAATTGCCGAGGTGGAGGCTGCCGGTCGGCTGGATGCCGGAGAACACGCGCTTCATCGGGCAGGCCTCCTGAGTTGCGCCTTGAGGTCGGCGAGCGAGAAGGCGCCGAGCAGATACGCCGCGCCGACATAGGCGACGCCGCCGGCGGCGATCAACAGCGCCAGCGCGACGCCGCGGGCGACGACCGACGCCGTCATCCACGGCGCGACGAGGCCGTCGGCGACGACGAGGACG
>CAXUEV010000340.1:0-2284 GCA_964250105.1 uncultured Sphingomonadaceae bacterium | reverse complement strand
GCCGGCGTCGATCGCGGTCACCGGCGTCGGCGGCACCAGCGCGACGCTGCCGCCGAGCGCGGCGAAGGCGGGCGTCAGCGCCGCCGCCATCGCCTCCAGTCCGGCGAGGTTGCGGCTGCCCGAATTGATCGCCGCCCAGTCGAGCGTCCGCGCCAGCATCGCGTCGTGGTCGATCCCGGCAAGGGCATGCGCCTCGGCGGCGTCGGGCGGAACGGTGGCAAGCATCCGCGGCTTCTAGGCGTGCCCGCGGCGGCGCGCCAGTTCAGCGCCGCGCGAACAGCCAGACGCGGATCGCGCTCGACAGGTTCGTCGTCCGCGCCTCGTCGATCTCGGCGACCAGCGCGTTGAGGGGGCAGCCGCGTGCGTCGGCGGCGGCGCGCAGCGCGTCCCAGAACGCGGACTCGAGGCTGATCGACGTGCGGTGCCCGGCGATCGTCACCGAGCGCTTGACCAGTCCCGCCGGCCTAGTGGAGATATTGCCCGCCGTTGATCGTCAGCGTCGAGCCGGTGACGAAGCCGGCGTCGTCGCCGGTCAGGAACAGCACCGCGCGGGCGATCTCGTCGGCCTGGCCGAGCCGGCCGACGGGGATCTTGGCGACGATCTTGGCGAGCACCTCGGGCGCCACCGCGGCGACCATCTCGGTGTCGATATAGCCCGGCGCGACGGCGTTGGCGGTGACGCCGAACTTCGCCCCCTCCTGCGCCAGCGCCTTGGTCAGGCCGTGGATGCCGGCCTTGGCGGCCGAATAGTTGACCTGGCCGAACTGCCCGGCCTGGCCGTTGATCGAGCCGATGCTGACGATCCGGCCGAAGCCGCGCTGGCGCATCCCCAGGAACGCCGCCTTGGCCATGTTGAAGCAGCCGCCGAGGTTGACGTCGATCACCTCGCGCCACATCGCATAGCTCATCTTGAGCAGGCTCGCGTCGCGGGTGATCCCGGCATTGTTGACGACGATGTCGACCGGCCCGACCTCGGCCTCGACCCTGGCGACGCCGTCGAGGCACGCCTGGTGGTCGGCGACGTCCCATTTCGCGGCGGCGATGCCGGTCGCCGCGGTGAAGGCGGCGGCGGTCGCGTCGTTGCCGCCGTAGTTGGCGACGACGGTGATTCCCGCCCCGTGCAGCGCGCGGCTGATCGCCTCGCCGATGCCGCGCGTGCCGCCGGTGACGATCGCGATCCGTGCCATTCGATTCTCTCCCGCTCGCGCGACATCTAGGCGGCGGCAATCCACCCGGCAAGCTCGCGCGCGACGATCGCGGTCAGCGCGGCGCGGCCGATGTCGGACGCGTTGAGGCACGGGATATAGGCGAAGTCGCTGCCGCCGGCGGCGAGGAAGGTCGCCCGCCCCTCGATCGCCACCTCCTCGAGCGTCTCGAGATTGTCGGCCGAGAAGCCCGGCGAGATCACCGCCAGCTTGCGCACCCCCTCGCCCGGCAGCGCCGCCAGCGTCGCGTCGGTGTACGGCTTGAGCCACTCGGCCTTGCCCAGCCGCGACTGGAACGACACGCGCAGCGGCAGGTCGAGCCGGTCCCCGAGCAGGCGCGCGGTCTTGCGGCACTGGCAGTGGTACGGATCGCCCTGGTCGAGCGTCCGCCGCGGCATGCCGTGGAACGACGTCAGCAGCATGTCGGGCACGAAGTCGAGGCCAGCGACCGCGCTCCGCACCGACTCGGCGAGCGCGTCGAGATAGACGGGATCGTCGTGGTACGGCGGCAGCGTCCGCAGCGCCGGCTGCCAGCGCCATTTCATCAGCGTCGCGAACACCTTGTCGTTGACCGTGCCCGTCGTCGCGCTCGAATATTGCGGATACAGCGGCGCGATCAGGATGCGCTCGCAGCCGGCGTCCTTCAGCGCCGCCAGCCGCTCGGCGATCGTCGGCGTGCCGTAGCGCATCGCCCAGTCGACGACGACGGCATCGCCGAAATGCGCCGCCAGCGTCGCCGCCTGCGCGCGGGTGATGACGCGCAGCGGCGAATCGTCGGCGTCGCGGTCCCAGATCTTGGCATAGTTGGCGGCGGTGCGCTGCGGCCGCGTGTTGAGGACGACGACGCGGAGCAGCGGCTGCCACAGGATGCGCGGCAGCTCGACGACGCGCCGGTCCGACAGGAACTCGGCGAGGTAGCGCCGCACCGGCCCGGTCTCGGGCGCGTCGGGCGTGCCGAGGTTGACCAGCAGCACCCCGATCCGGCCGAACGCGACCGGCGGATGGTCTTCGGGCAGCGCGCTCATGCGGCGAGCGGCAGCGTGCGCGGCCGCCGGCCGGTGGCGGCGAAGATCGCGTTG
>CAXUEV010000339.1:0-2298 GCA_964250105.1 uncultured Sphingomonadaceae bacterium | reverse complement strand
GCGAACAGCATCAGCCCCGGCGCGCCGACCCGCGCCGCTACGGCCTGCGCCAGGAAGCCGCCGAGCGAATGGCCGGCGATGACCGGCTTGACCGGCAGCCGGGCGATCTCCTCGACGAGGAAGTCGATGTAATCCTCGACACTTAGCGTCGCCAGCTCGGGCGCCGGCGGAGCATCGGGCGGGCGGTCGTGGTACGGCAGCGCGGGCGCGAGGCTCGCATGTCCGGCCGCGGCGAGGCGCGCGCGCAGCCCGGCGAACGCCGCCGGCGTGCTCCACAGGCCGTGGACGAAGAACAGCGGCGGACCGGTCATCGCCGGCGAGGCTACAGCACCACGCCCGACGCCGCCAGCACCGCCATCGTCACCAGCTCGCTCGCGGTGCTGCTCGCCGGCGCGATCTGGACCGCATGCGACATGCCGACGAGCAGCGGCCCGACCATCTGCCCGGCGCCGAGCTCGCGCAGCAGCTTGGCCGAGATGTTGGCCGACTGCAGACCCGGCATGATCAGGACGTTCGCCGGCTCGGCCAGCCGCGAGAACGGGTAGCGGCTCGCCACTCGCGGGTTGAGCGCCACGTCGGGCGCCATCTCGCCCTCGTACTGGAAGCCGACGCGGCGCTGGTCGAGCAGGACGATCGCGTCGCGGATGTCCTTGATGAACTCGCCCGGCGGGTTTCCGAAGGTCGAATAGCTGAGGAAGGCGACGCGCGGCTCCTGCCCCAGCCGTCGCGCCACCGCCGCGGTCTGCTCGGCGATGTCGGCGAGCTGCTCGGCGCTCGGCCGCTCGTGCACCGTCGTGTCGGCGATGAAGATCGTCTCGCTGCGGCCGACGTACATATGGATGCCGAACGGCGTGTGATCGGGTGCGGGATCAATGACTTGGCGCAGCTGGCGGAAGGTTTCGGCGAAGCTGCGGGTGACGCCGGTGACCATCGCGTCCGCCTCGCCCATCGCCAGCATCAGCGCGCCGAAGATATTGCGTTCGTGGTTGACCATCCGCTGGACGTCGCGGAGCAGGTGGCCGCGGCGCTGCTGGCGCAGGTAGAGCCGCTCGACCATCCGCGGCACGAGGTCGCTGTTGGCGCTGTTGTGGATCTCGTAGCCGTCGGGGTCGGCACCGATCCGGACGAGCCCCGCGCGGACCGGCTCGTCGCGGCCGATCAGCACCGGCTCGCCGAAGCCGTTGGCCTTGAAGTTGACCGCGGCGCGGAGCACGACCTCCTGCTCGCCCTCGGCGAAGACGACGCGCCGCGGGTGCGCGCGCGCCGCCTCGAAGCTGCCGGCGAGGACGGCGTTGGTCGGGTTGAGCCGGCTGCGCAGCTCGAGCCGGTACGCCGCCTCGTCGAAGAACGGGCGCTTGGCGATGCCCGACGCCATCGCCGCCTTCGCCACCGCCACCGGTATGGCCTCGATCAGCCGCGGATCGAACGGCGCCGGAATGATATAGTCGGGGCCGAAGTTGCGCGCCTTGCCGCCATAGGCCGCCGCCACCTCGTCGGGCACCTGCTGGCGCGCGAGGTCGGCGAGCGCGTGCGCCGCGGCGAGCTTCATCGCCTCGTTGATCGACGTCGCGCGGACGTCGAGCGCGCCGCGGAACAGATAAGGAAAGCACAGCACGTTGTTGACCTGATTGGGATAATCCGACCGGCCGGTGGCGACGATGGCGTCCGACCGGACCGCGGCGACCTCCTCGGGCGTGACCTCGGGATCGGGGTTGGCCATGGCGAAGATGATCGGGTTCGCCGCCATCGACGCGACCATCGCGGCGTCGACCGCGCCCTTCTGCGACAGGCCGAGGAAGACGTCGGCGCCGCGCATCGCCTGCGCCAGCGTCCGGTCGTCGGTCGCCGCCGCGTGCGCCGACTTCCACTGGTTCATGCCCTCGCCGCGCCCCTGCCAGATGACGCCCTTCGTGTCGCACATCAGGACGTTGGCGACGCCGAGCGCCTTCATCAGCTCGGTGCAGGCGATCGCGGCGGCGCCGGCACCGTTGACCACCATCTTGATCTCGCCCGCGGTCCGCCCGGTCAGGTAGAGCGCGTTGATCAGCCCGGCGGCGGCAATGATCGCGGTGCCGTGCTGGTCGTCGTGGAACACCGGGATGTTCATCCGCTCCTTGAGCGTCGTCTCGATGATGAAGCATTCGGGGGCCTTGATGTCCTCGAGGTTGATCCCGCCGAAGCTCGGCTCCATCAGCTCGACCGCGTCGATGAAGCGGTCGACGTCCTCGGTCTTCAGCTCGAGATCGATCGAATCGATGTCGGCGAAGCGCTTGAACAGCACCGCCTTGCCCTCCATCA
>CAXUEV010000338.1:0-2308 GCA_964250105.1 uncultured Sphingomonadaceae bacterium | reverse complement strand
CGGCCGTCGGGCAGGCGGACGACCGGCCCCGGCGACGCGGCGGCGAGCGCCAGCGCGACGAGCAGCATCGCGGCGTCAGGCCGCCGCCGGCGAGCGGAAATAGGGTTTGACGACGCCCTGCTGCTTGATCGTGATCGGGTTGCCGTAGCGGTCCTTCGACGCGGCGACGGTCAGGCGGACCCAGCCCTCGCTGACGCAATATTCGTCGACGTTGGTCCGCTCGACGCCCTTGAAGCGGATGCCGATGCCGCGCTCGAGCAGCGCCGCGTCATAATAGGGGCTGTTCGGGTTGTTCGACAGGCGGTCGGGCGGCGTGTCGGTGATGGCGTCGGTCATCGTCATGCTTTCGGCTGGAGCCCCGAGGCCAGCCTATTAGCCATTCGCCGCGGCCCGCGCTACCATCGGCCGATGTCCGAGGATTTCGTCCGCCACCGCCAGCCGTGGACCGCCGACGAGGTGGCCAAGCTGCGCCGCTTCGCCGAGAAGGGGATGGCGCTCAAGGCGGTGGCCAAGGCGCTGCTGCGCAGCGAGGAATCGGTCAAGGCGCGCGCCAAGGAGGACGGGCTCAAGCTCGCCAAGCTGCGCTAGCGCAGGACGACCTCGCGCAGGTGCTGCCACGGGCCGTCGAGATAGCGCCAGACGTCGATCGCGGCGATGCCGAACGACCAGGGCGCGAAACCCTGTTCGAGCTCGGCGAGCGTCGCGCGCGCGACCTGCGGCGTCACCTTGTTCTGGATCGTGACATGCGCGGCGAAGCGGTTGCGGTCCTGCGGGATCAGCAGCGGCGCCCAGGCTTCGGCGAGGTCGGCGTGGAGGCGTTCGAGCGCGGGCGAGCGCAGCCGGAAGGCGACGCCGCGCCCGAGCGAGCGCAGCCCGGTGACGTCGACCACCGGCCGCGGATGCGCGCGCGCGGTCAGCTTGAGCCGCTCGACGACCGCGGCGAGCTCGCTGCCGGGCAGCTGGTGGAACAGCGAGACATGCGCCGGCACGCGGTTGAGCGCGGCCGGATAGTGGCGCTGGCGCAGCGCCTCGAAGCGGGCGAGCGTCGCCGCCTCGGGCCGCGCGGTGAGGATGAGCGGGCGGAAGTCGGTCATGCGAGCCCCGATGTCGCGTCAAGGAACCAGCCTGCGGACGTGACGTTCGCACCGCAGCATCGCCCCCAGCATGAGAGACTGACCATGGCCAAGAAATCGACCCCGACGCCGCAGCAGGCGCAGCCGCAGTACAAGGTCGACTACCGCGAGATCCAGCCCTACGGCACGCTCAAGGACCTGCCGATCGCGCTGGAGGACAATGCGCGGTCGCAGAGCGTCGCGACGCTCAACCAAGTCCTCGCCGACACGATGACCCTGCGCGACATGTACAAGAAGCACCACTGGCAGATGTCGGGCGCGACCTTCTACCAGCTCCATCTGCTGCTCGACAAGCATTACGAGGAGCAGGCGGCGCTCGTCGACCTGATCGCCGAGCGGATCATGGCGCTCGGCGGCATCAGCATCGCGATGGCCCCCGACGTCGCCGAGACGACGACGATCCCGCGCCCGCCGCGCGGCCGCGAGGACGTCCCGTCGCAGCTATCGCGGCTGCTCGAGGCGCACGAGATCATCCTGCGCCAGGCGCACGAGGGCGCCGACGCCGCCGACGAATCGGGCGACGACGGCACCAACGACCTGCTCGTCTCGAACGTCATCCGCACCAACGAGCCGCAGGTGTGGTTCATCGCCGAGCATCTGGCGGAGACGGCGCTGGTGCGCAGCGACCGCTAGCTGCGGCAGGCGAGCTGGCCGTCGACGACGCCGCAGGTCGAGCGTTGGCCGCCGCGGGTGAAGGTGACGCTCGGCGGCCCGCGTCGGACGGCGGCGCCGACCGCAGCGACGCTCGTGACGGCCGCGCCGTTGACCGCCTCGATCAGGTCGCCGGGCTGGAGATAGCCGAAGCGTGCGGCCGGGGCGCCGGGGTCGACGGCGGTGACGACGACGCCGTGCTCGGGCAGGCCGGCACCGACCTCCTGGGCGAAGGCGGGCGACAGGTTGCCGACGGTGACGCCCGACAGGAGATTGTCGCCGCCGACACGCGTCAGCATCCGCGGCGGCGTCTCGGGCGGCCTGGCCAGCGTCATCGCCGCCCGCACCGGACGCCCGCCGCGGAGCAGCGTGACGTCGAGCCTGGTGCCGACGCCGAGCGTGGCGATGCGGTAGCGGAGCATGCCGGGATCGGCGACCTCCTTGCCGTCGACCGCGGCGATGACGTCGCCGACCTTGATCCCAGCGCCCGCCGCCGGCGACCCCGGCGTGACTGCTGTGACGAG
>CAXUEV010000337.1:0-2321 GCA_964250105.1 uncultured Sphingomonadaceae bacterium | reverse complement strand
TGCTCGCCGCCGCCGGGCTCGGCATCGCCTATCACGGCAAGCCGGCGACGGCGGCCGCGGCGCACGCGGCGGTGCGCTTCGGCGACCTGACGGTGCTGCTGTCGGCGCAGGGCTACCGCCGGTCGGACTGGGCCTGACGCCGCGGCTATTCGACGGTGACCGACTTGGCGAGGTTGCGCGGCTGGTCGACGTCGGTGCCCTTGGCGATGGCGACGTGATAGGCGATCAGCTGCACCGGCACGGCATAGACCAGCGGCGCGATGAACGGGTCGACCGCCGGCATGGGGATCGTCGCCCAGCAGCCGGCGCCCTGTTCGGCGATGCCGGCGGCGTCGGAGACGAGCACGACCTGCCCCTTGCGCGCGATCACCTCCTGCATGTTCGACACGGTCTTGGCGAAGCGGGGGCCGGAGGGGGCGATGACGATGACGGGCACCTGCTCGTCGATCAGCGCGATCGGCCCGTGCTTGAGCTCGCCCGCGGCATAGCCCTCGGCGTGGATGTAGCTGATCTCCTTGAGCTTCAGCGCGCCTTCGAGCGCCAGCGGATAGTCCTGCCCGCGCCCCATGTAGAGGATGTCGCGCGCGGCCGACAGGCGGACGCTGAGCGCGCGGATCGCGTCCTCGCCCGCGAGCGCGGCGTTGATCGCCGCGGGCGCCTCGATCAGCAGCTGCACCAGCCGCGCCTCCTCGGCGGCGTCGACCCTGGCCTTCGCCTTGCCGAGCGCGATGGCGAAGGCGGCGAGGACGCCCAGCTGGCAGGTGAACGCCTTGGTCGAGGCGACGCCGATCTCGGGACCGGCATAGGTCGGCAGCAGCAGGTCCGCCTCGCGCGCCATCGACGAGGTCGGCACGTTGACGATGGCGACCGTCGGCAGGCCGCCGCCGTGCGCGAAGCGCAGCGCCGCCAGCGTGTCGGCGGTCTCGCCCGACTGCGACACGAACAGTGCCAGCCCGTCGGCTTCGAGGACCGGGTCGCGGTAGCGGTACTCGCTGGCGAAATCGAGTTCGACCGGCACGCGGGCGCACGCCTCGATCCAGTATTTGGCGACGAGCCCGGCGAGATAGCTGGTGCCGCAGGCGACGATCGTGACGCGGCCGACCGCGGCGAGGTCGAACGGCAGCGGCGGCAGCTCGACCGTCGCGTCGAGCGGACGGAGGTAGTGGCCGAGCGTCTGCGCCAGCACGGTCGGCTGCTCGTGCGTCTCCTTCTCCATGAAGTGGCGGTAGTTGCCCTTGCCGATCATCGCCCCGCTGGCGGTCGAGGTGACGACCGCGCGGTCAACGGGGCGGTCGTGCGCGTCGAACACCTGCGCGCCGTCGCGGCCGATGACGACCCAGTCGCCCTCGTCGAGATAGGCGATGCGGCTGGTCAGCGGTGCGAGGCCGATCTCGTCGGAGCCGAGGAACATCTCGCCGTCGCCGTAGCCGAGGACGAGCGGCGAGCCGCGCCGCGCGCCGATCATCAGCTCGGGCCAGCGGCGGAAGACGATGGCGAAGGCGAACGCGCCGTGGAGCCGCTTGAGGACGGCGGCGACCGCCGCCGCCGGCTCGGCGCCGCCCTCGACCTCGATCGAGATCAGGTGCGCGACGACCTCGGTGTCGGTCTCGGAGCGGAGGGTGCGGCCGGCGGCGACGAGCTCGGCGCGGAGCGGGCGGAAATTCTCGATGATGCCGTTGTGGACGATCGCGACCTCGTCGGTCGCGTGCGGGTGGGCGTTGTCGACGGTCGGGCCGCCGTGGGTCGCCCAGCGGGTGTGGGCGATGCCGAGCCGCCCCGGCAGCGGCTCGGCCGCGAGCACGCGGACGAGGTTGTCGAGCTTGCCCGGCGCGCGGCGCCGGTCGAGGCGGCCGTCGTGGAGGGTGCAGACGCCCGCCGAGTCGTAGCCGCGATATTCGAGCCGGCGCAGGCCGTCGATCAGCCGGTCGGTGACGTCGGTCCGGCCGATGATGCCGATGATGCCGCACATCAGCGCGAGCCCGCCGCGCGAACCGGCGCCGGGCGGCCGGAGGCGCGGAAGTTGACGATGTTGACGCCACGTCGGATTGAAACGCTTACCGTATTGGTTATAAACGGGCTAAGCCCTCTCCACCTGAGGAAGAGGGATCGGCAGCGCAGCCGCCAGGGAGAGGAGGTGTCGGGCAACATCGCCGGCGACGCTACTCCCGCCGGGGGGGCGTAGGACAGCGAAGAATCGCTACGCGCCGCGCGTCTTCGCCGCGCGGAAGCGCGCCGCCCAGCCGGGTTTCGCGACCTGCGGCGGGCGGACGAGGACGAGCGCGTCGGCGGCGACGTCGGCGGTGACGACGCTGCCGGCGGCG
>CAXUEV010000336.1:0-2325 GCA_964250105.1 uncultured Sphingomonadaceae bacterium | reverse complement strand
TGGGCGACCCCGTCCGCGGCGAGCCGGTCGACCGTGTCGGCGAACTGGTCGAGCCCCTTCTCCATGACCATGCGGCCGACGAAGGCAACGACGCGGTCGCCGTCGGCGAGCCCGAGACCGCGCCGCCACTCGGCCGAGCGGCGCGCGGGCGCGAAGACGGTGCGGTCGACGCCGCGGCTCCAGATCGCGACGCGCTCCGACATGCCGTCGGCGCGGAGCTGCTCGGCCATGCTCTCGGACGGCGCGTAGATCTCGGGCAGGTCGCCGTAGAAGCGACGCATCGTGCCGGCGACCCAGCGCTGGATCCAGCCGAGGCCGTAATAGTCGAGATAGGTGTCGAAGCGGGTATGGACCGAGGCGACGACCGGCACGCCGCGCGCGCGCGCCCAGCGCTTCATGCCGAACGCGACGCGGTCGGGCACCGACAGATGGACCAGGTTCGGCGCGAACGCCTCGACGTCGGCGCGGGTCGCGGCGTCGAGGCCGAAGGCGAAGCGATAGTCGCTGCGCCCCGGAATCCGCATCGACGGCACCGATACCAAAGTCCCGGTCGGCGCGAACGCCGGCGTGGGGCTGGTCGGCGAATAGACCCGCACCGCGACGCCCTGCCGCTCGAGATAGCCGACCAGCCGGTTCAGCGCCTGGTTCGCCCCGTCGCGCTGGTAATTGTAATTGCCCGAAAACAGGGCGACGCGGAGCTGGTTCTGGCGCACTGGACTTGGCATCCTCAGGTGTCGGTCGTGACGATATACGCAGCCAATATGACGTTGGTTGGGCGAACCCGGTTCAACCCGGACCGCCCCCGTCGCATGGTCGGCGTGACGCCACGATGAACGCGTCGCGGCGGCGAAACGATCCATTGCGGTGCGTTCAGCGGGTGGCCGGCGGCGCGAGCCGGGCGCAGTCCTTTGCCGAGCTCTTGGTGAACGCCGCGTCGGCGCCGAGCGTCTGGTCGAGGATGGCGATGCCGGCGGCGCAGTCGCGGCGGGCCTCGGGCATCCGCCCGGCGTGCGCGAGTATCCTGGCGCGGTTGACCAGCAGGTCGCCGTGATTGGCGTGGAGCTTGCCGTAGCTGGCGTCGTAGTTGCGCTTGGCCTCGTCAATGTGGGCGAGCGCGAGCTTGGTGTGGCCGAGATCGGACTCGACCAGTGCGAGATACACGTCGGCGATGCCGATCAGATAATGGTAGGTGCCGAAGTGCTTCTTGTAGGCGGCGACGGCGGCTTCGAGCGCGGCGCGCGCCGGGTACGGCTTGCCCTCGCCCTGGAAGATCTGGCCTTGCAGCGACAGGGCATCGGCGAGGATCAGGCTGTCGGGATCGAGCACCCGGCGCAGCACGGCCAGCGCCGAGTTGATGCGCGTTTCGGCCAGCGGGAGATGGCCGGCAAGGAAAGCGTTCTGCGCGAGAGCGACTTGCGAATGGGCGGTTAAGCGATGATTTTGGCCGAACGTCCGCCGATTGGCGGCGTTGGCCTTGAGCAGGATCGCCTCCGCCTCATCGAAGCGACCCATGTCCGAAAGCAGAAATCCGAGATTGGTACGAAGCCGGGCGCAGACGCCGGGTGTTACTCCGGTGGCCGTCAGGCACAACTTGATTGCCCGGTTGTAGGCTGCAAGCGCGACTTCCGAATTGGCAGCGGCGGCTTCAATGGCACCGGTCATTTCAGCCACGAGCATACGTGTTTCGGCGTGATCGGCGGCGTCGGGACCAAGGAGTTTGCCAGCATGTGCGACGGCGGTACGAGCGTCGTCAAAGCGGCCCATAAGGAAGTAGGTCCGCGCCAAGGTCACGAGCGGGATCGCGCCGTCCGCTCCGGCTCTCGCCGCCAGTGGCTGAGCCGCTTCAAGCGCAGAACGCGCCTCATCGAGCAGGCCGAGATTGTTGTAGGCCCGGGAGATCGTCTCGATCAGGCGAAGCTGTATCAGAGGCTGGTCGGCGAGTTCCTGTCGCGCGCGGGTGGTCGCGCGACCGAGGATCGACAGCGCCGTGATCGTGCGCGGATTGTCCGTTGCCGGGTTCGCCAGTTCGAACGTCCCGACCAGATAATCGGCCGCGGCACGCGCGGCGGCACTCTCCTTCTCGGCAATCTGGCGCTGAGTGTTCGCTTCGACCCGGCGTTCGTTGGCGTAGAATGCCAGTCCGACGGCGAAGACCATGCCGACAAGTGCTGCGACCGCCACCGCGACGAGCCGGCGGATGCGGCGCTGCAGTTCGCGCTGGACGAGGTCGTCGAGCCTGACCCCGGTCAGGCCGGCGACGAGCTTGAGCTTGGCCGCGCGCCGGCCGTCGCCAGTCCGCTCGGCTGGCTGCCCGCGCCGGGAGCG
>CAXUEV010000335.1:0-2338 GCA_964250105.1 uncultured Sphingomonadaceae bacterium | reverse complement strand
CCGGCGCGGGCGCGGGCGGCGCTGGGGCGGCTGACGCACGACCTCGACTGGCTGTGGATCACCGGCAACCACGATGCCGGCAGCGCCGGCGCGCTTGGCGGCCGGGTCTCGGCCGAGGCGCGGGCCGACGGCGTCGTCCTGCGCCACGAAGCGGTGCCGGACGATCCGACGCCCGAAATCTCGGGGCATTTCCACCCCAAGCTGCGGCTGACGCTGCGCGGTCGGCGAATCGTCCGGCGCTGCTTCGCGGTGACGCCGACCAAGCTCGTGCTGCCGGCGTTCGGCGCGCTGACCGGCGGCCTCGACGTCGGCGACCCGGCCTTCCGCCGCGCTGTCGGCGGCCCGCTGGCGGCGCTGGTGGCGACGCGCGAGCGGCTGCTGCGGTTTCCGGTGGCGGCGTGAAAGAAGGGCCGCGGCCGCGCTCAGTCTTCCCCGAACTTCCCCTCGACCAAGGCCACCAGCGCCGCCAGCGCTGTGTCGGCCTGCGCGCCTTCGGCCGACAACTCGACCGTGTCCCCGGGGGCGGCGGCGAGCATCATCAGGCCCATGATCGAGGTGCCGGTCACGCTCGATCCGTCCTTGGCCACCGTCACCACCGCGTCGAAGCCGCTCGCCAGCGTAACGAAACGCGCGCTCGCCCGGGCGTGGAGCCCGCGCTTGTTGCGGATCAGGACGGTGACCGGCCCCGCCACGTCAGGCGATCACGCCGCTTCGCCGAGGATCTTCGACGCCACCGAGATATATTTGCGCCCAGCCTCCTGCGCCGCGTCGACCGCGGCGGCGACGGTCATCGTCGTCCGCACCGAGGCGAGCCGGATCAGCATCGGCAGGTTGACCCCGGCGATGACCTCGACCCGGCCGTCGGCCATCAGCGAGATCGCGAGGTTCGACGGCGTGCCGCCAAACATGTCGGTGAGGATGACGACGCCGCGCCCCGAGTCGACTCGCGCGACCGAGGCGGCGATGTCGGCGCGCCTGACCTCCATATCGTCGTCGGGGCCGATGCAGATCGATTCGAGCGCCGATTGCGGCCCAACGATATGTTCGAGCGCGCCGATGAACTCGGCCGCGAGCCGGCCGTGGGTGACGAGGACCAGTCCGATCATTCGAGGGGTGCCGTCATGCCGTCTGCTCCACGCCGCCACGGTTCGCCTCGCCCGGTAGCTCGGCACCGTCGCGTTTACCAGCCGACTTGTCGCGGTGCACAATCGACGTAACCCAGCCTTCGCCGTCGAGCCGCTCGGCCATGAGCTGCGCGACGTAGACCGAGCGATGGCGGCCGCCGGTGCAGCCAAAGGCGACGGTCAGATACGACTTACCCTCCGCGCCGTAGCGCGGCAGCAGGGTCAGCAGCAGATCGGCGATCCGGTCGAATGCGGGCGCGAACGCCGGGTCGGCGGCGACATAGGCGCCGACCGCGGAATCCTCGCCGGTCAGCGGCTTGAGCTCCGGCACCCAGTGCGGGTTGGCAAGGAAGCGCATGTCGAACACGAGGTCAGCATCGCGCGGCAGGCCGCGGGCGAAACCGAACGACATCACCGTCAGCGTCAGCGCATGGCCGCCGGGCTTGGCGAAGCGCCCGGCGAGGGCGCGGCGGAGGTCGGCGACGGCATAGTCGGTGGTGTCGATGACGATGTCGGCGGCGCGCCGTAGAGGGCTCAGCATCTCGCGCTCGCGGGCGATGCCGTCGGCGGCGGGGCGATCGAGCGCCAGCGGATGGCGGCGGCGGGTTTCCGAAAAGCGCCGGGTCAGCTCGGCCCCGCCACAGTCGAGGAACACCAGCCCGATATCGACCCCCTCGCCGCGAAGGTCGCCGAGCCGCGCGACGATCGCGTCGGCATCGAAGGCGCGCGTCCGCGAATCGATGCCGATCGCCAGCGGGCGTTCGTCATGCCCGGGCAGGTCGTCAGTCGCCAGCAGCTTGTCGAACAGGCCGAGCGGCAGATTGTCGACTGCCTCGTAGCCCATGTCCTCGAGCGCCTTGAGCGCGCTCGACCGGCCGGCGCCGGACATGCCGGTGATCAGCAGCGCACGGGGCTGCCCCGGTGCGACGGCGGGAGGCGGTGCGGGACTCACGGCGGCGGTTCTACGCCGAGCCCGAAAGCGGTCAAAGCCCGTTCGACCTTGAGCGGCGCCGACGCGACGTGCGGATCGAGGCCGAGGCACGGGACGGGGTAGCCGGCGAGCATCCGTGACGCCGCCTCGGGCATCCGTTCGGGCGCGAGATCGAGGTCGACCAGCAGTGCCACGGGCACGCCGGCGCGATGCGGCACCGTGACGATGCCGACGCCGCGAACCTCGAGCCGCCCGGCGATCGCCGGCGGCGGCGCGGCGAGCA
>CAXUEV010000334.1:0-2367 GCA_964250105.1 uncultured Sphingomonadaceae bacterium | reverse complement strand
GCCGCCACCCGCGACGCCGTCTCGCGCGCCGACGCCCGCCCGCCGCCGCGCGGATCGCGCAGCCCGTATTTGGCGTCATAGGCATAGTCGGCGTGCCCCGGCCGATAGGCGTTGGCGATGTCGCCATAGTCCTTCGACCGCTGGTCGACGTTGTCGATCATCAGGTGGATCGGCGTGCCGGTGGTACGGCCGTCGTAGACCCCCGACAGGATGCGCACCGCATCGGGCTCCTGCCGCTGCGTCGTGAAGCGCGACGTCCCCGGCCGCCGCCGGTCGAGCCACGGCTGGACGTCGCCCTCGGACAGGCTCAGCCCCGGCGGACACCCGTCGACGACCGCGCCGATCGCCGGCCCGTGCGATTCGCCCCAGGTGGCGAAGCGGAAGACGTGGCCGAAGCTGTTCAAGCGCCCTCAGACAACGCTGATGTCCGGCGCGTCCTCGGCCTTCATGCCGATGACGTTGTAGCCGGCGTCGACGTGGTGGACCTCCCCCGTCACGCCGCGGGCGAGGTCGCTCAGCAGATAGACCGCGGCGCCGCCGACGTCGTCGATCGTCACGTTGCGGCGCAGCGGCGAATTATACTCGTTCCACTTGAGGATGTAGCGGAAGTCGCCGATGCCGCTCGCCGCCAGCGTCTTGATCGGGCCGGCCGAGATGGCGTTGACGCGGACCTTCTGCGGCCCGAGGTCCATCGCCAGGTAGCGGACGCTCGTCTCGAGCGCCGCCTTGGCGACGCCCATGACGTTGTAGTGCGGGATGACCTTCTCGGCGCCGTAATAGCTGAGCGTCAGCAGCGCGCCGCCGTCGGGCATCATCGCCAGCGCGCGCTGCGCGACCGCGGTGAAGCTGAACACGCTGATGTTCATCGTCATCGCGAAATTGCCGGCGGTCGTGTCGACATAGCGCCCGCGCAGCTCGTTGCGGTCGGAGAAGCCGATCGCGTGGACCAGATAGTCGATCGTCGGCCAGCGCTGCCCGAGCCGGGCGAAGCACGCGTCCATGCTGGCGGCGTCGGCGACGTCGCATTCGATCAGGAAGTCGCTGCCGATGCTCGCGGCGAGCGGACGGACGCGCTTCTCGAGCGCCTCGCCCTGGTAGCTGAAGGCGACCTCGCCGCCGTGCGCCGCGATCGCCTGGGCGATGCCCCACGCCAGGCTGCGGTCGTTCGCCACCCCCATCACCAGTCCGCGCCTGCCCTGCATCAGTCCCGGCATCTAAGATCCCTGCCTGCCGGCGCTTGCGCCCGGCGATCCTTGCACGCCGGCGGCTCCCGCCGTCGCTGCGCCAGCGTCTTGGCTCAATTCGGGTCCGATCGCCAGCGCCGCGTTGAGCTGGGCGCCGAGCACGAGCCCCAGGCCGATGATGTAGAAGAACAGCAGCGCGACGATCACCCCGGCGAGCGAGCCATAGGTCAGGTCGTAGCCGCCGAGCAGGCCGATGGCGGGCGGCAGCAGCATCGTCGTGCCGATCCACACCGTCGTCGTCAGCAGCGGCCCCGGCCAGATGCGGCACCCCGGCCCGCGGTAGCGCTTGGGCGTAAGCGCGCGGAAGATCAGCCACAGCGCCGTCATCAGCGCCACCGCCGGGGCGAGGCGCCCGGCGCCGAGCACGCCGATCAGGCCGGTCCTGAGCGGGAAGATGCGGGCGATGAACTGCTCGACGCCGGTCAGGACGAACTGGGCGATGAAGGCGGCGACCATCAGCACGACCGCGGCGATCACCAGCAGCATCGCGCCGACGCGGTACTTCCACGCGGCGTGGCTGGCGACGGTGCCATAGGCGCGGCGGATGATCTCGCGGATCGTCTCGATGAAGCCCGACACCGTCCACAGCGTGACGAGGATGCCGAGCGTCAGCACGCCGCCGCCCGAGCGCGCGGTGATGACGCCGGCGATCGGCGCGGCGATCAGCGTGGCGACGTCGGGGGGCACGGTGCGGAGGAAGGCGTTGACCGCGCGGATGCCGTCGTCGGTGCGGCCGAGCGATCCGGCGAGCGTCGCGACGACGATGAAGAACGGGAACAGCGTCAGCAGCGACAGATAGGCGAGGTTGCCGGCGAAGACGAAGCCGTCGCCGTAGACGCCGGCGAAGATGCGCTTCGCGACCGGGCCGAAGCGGGTCGCCGACAGGCGCGCAAGGAACGCCGGCAGTGGCAAAAGCAATTCCCCCCGCGGCGTCGCCGCTCAGTCGACCCCGAGCGCGCTTCGCGGGTTGCGCGCCGCATCCGCCGTCCAACGCTCGGCGAAGCCGCGAAGCTCCGCGTCGTCGGGCGGCAGGTCGATCTGCAGCGTCGCCAGCAGGTCGCCGCGGCTGCCGTCGGCCTTGGTGAAGCCGCGCCCGCGCAGCCGCAGCGTGCGGCCCGAGGTC
>CAXUEV010000333.1:0-2378 GCA_964250105.1 uncultured Sphingomonadaceae bacterium | reverse complement strand
CACACCAAGGCCGCCGGCGTGCCGATGATCGTCGCCATCAACAAGATGGACAAGCCGGGCGCCGACGCCCAGCGCATCCGCACCGCGCTGCTCCAGTACGACGTCCAGGTCGAAAGCCTCGGCGGCGAGGTCCAGGACGTCGAGGTCTCGGCGACGAAGCGCACCGGGCTCGACGACCTGCTCGAGAAGATCCTCCTCCAGGCCGAGCTGCTCGAGCTGCGCGCCAACCCCGACCGCGCCGCCGAGGCGACCGTCATCGAGGCGCGGCTCGACAAGGGCCGCGGCCCGCTGGCGACGGTTCTGGTCGAGCGCGGCACGCTCAAGATCGGCGACATCTTCGTCGTCGGCGCCGAATGGGGCAAGGTCCGCGCGCTGGTCAACGACAAGGGCGTCCAGGTCAAGACGGCGGCGCCGTCGGTGCCGGCCGAGGTCCTCGGCCTGTCGGGCGTGCCGCGCGCCGGCGATCCGTTCTCGGTCATGGAGAGCGAGGCGCGCGCGAAGGAGGTCGCCGCCTACCGCGCCGGCCTGATCACCGCCGAGCGCACGGTCGGTCCGCCGGCCGATCTCGCGGCGATGTTCAACGCGCTGCGCGAGGCGAAGGCGCAGGAATATCCGATGGTCGTCAAGGGCGACGTCCAGGGTTCGGTCGAGGCGATCGTCTCGGCGGTCAACAAGATCTCGACCGACCTGATCAAGGTCCGCGTGCTCCACGCCGGCGTCGGCGGCATCACCGAGTCCGACGTCACGCTGGCGGCGGCATCAAAGGCGCCGATCATCGGCTTCAACGTCCGGGCCAACGCCAAGGCGCGCGAGTTCGCCCAGCGCGACGGGGTCGCGCTCAAATATTACGATGTCATCTACAACCTGATCGACGACGTCCGGGCGGCGATGGCCGGGCAGCTCGGCCCCGAGTTCCTCGAGAACGTCGTCGGCCGGGCGCAGGTGCTCGAGGTGTTCCAGGCGGGCAAGACCGGCAAGGCCGCCGGCGCGCGCGTCGTCGAAGGCATCATCCGGCGCAACCTCCGCGCCCGCGTCATGCGCGACGACGTCGTCATCTACGTCGCCAACGTCTCGTCGCTGCGGCGCTTCAAGGAGGACGTCAACGAGGTCCGCTCGGGCCTCGAATGCGGCATCGGGCTCGAGAACAACACCGACATCAAGATCGGCGACGTCATCGAGACGTTCGAGATCGAGGAGCGCGAGCGGACGCTCTGACGGCGTCCCCTTTCCCTCCCACGCCACGGGGCGTGGGTCCCTCCCTCTCCCTCAAGGGGAGAGGGCAAGTAAGGCGGCGACGATGAAACCCGAGGACGCCAAGGGCAAGTCGGTCCGCCTGCTCCGCATCGGCGAGCAGGTGCGCCACGCGCTCGCCGACCTGCTGGCGCGGCGCGAGGCGCGCGATCCGGTGCTCCAGGCGGCGATCATCTCGGTCAGCGAGGTGCGCGTCACCCCCGACCTGCGGCAGGCGATCGCCTTCGTCCATCCGCTCGGCGGAACCGCCGACGCGACCGCGGTGCTGGCGGCGCTGAAGGCGAACAGCCGCTGGCTGCGCGGCGAGGTGGCCAAGCGGCTGGCGACGAAATACACCCCCGACCTGAGCTTCCGCCTCGACGAGAGCTTCGACGCCGGGGCGAAGATCGACGCGATCCTGCGCTCGCCGCACGTCGCCCGCGACCTGGCGTCAGGTCCGCCGGCGACCGACGTGGATCACGCTGCGAAATAGTGCGCGTAGGCGGGCAGGGTGAGGAACGCCTCGAGTTCGTCGGCCAGCGCCAGTTCGCGGAACACGTCGGCGGCTTCGGTGAACTTGCCGGCGGCGAAGAAATTGTCGCCGACCGCGGCGCGCCACACGTCGAGCTGCTCGGCGATGATCCGCTCGATCAGCGCGGCGTCGACCAGCTCGCCCGAATCGAGGTGTGCGCCGACCTTGCGCCACTGCCAGACCTGGGTGCGGCTGATCTCGGCGGTGGCGGCGTCCTCCATCAGATTGTGCAGCGGCGCCGCGCCCTGGCCGCGCAGCCACGAGGCGATATAGCCGATCCCGACGTTGACGTTGCCGGTCAGCCCGGCGAGCGTCTTCGGTCCCGGCGCCGGCGTCGTCAGGTCGGCGGCGGTCGCCGCGCCGGGGGGGATGACGTCGAGCTGGTTGGGGCCGGGCATCGCCGCGTCGAACACCGCCAGCGCCACGCCGACGAGGCCCGGGTGCGCCACCCAGGTGCCGTCATGGCCGAAGCCGACCTCGCGCTCCTTGTCGGCGCGGACCGCGGCGAAAGCCTTGTCGTTCGCCGCCGCGTCGTCCTTGACCGGGATGAACGCGCTCATCCCGCCCATCGCGTGCGCGCCGCGGCGGTGGCAGGTGCGGATGACGTGGAGGGCAT
>CAXUEV010000332.1:0-2383 GCA_964250105.1 uncultured Sphingomonadaceae bacterium | reverse complement strand
AGCGGGTTGTTCTTCGACCGGCGGCAGAGGATCTGGATCGTGCGGTCGACCTCGGCGTGGCGGCCGATCAGCGGATCGATCTTGCCGGTCTTGGCCTTGTCGTTGAGGTTGACGGTGAATTGCTTGAGCGCGCTCTCGCCGCCGCCCTTGGCCTTCTCGTTCTTCGGCGTCTCCTTCTCGGGCTCCTCGTCCTTGCCCGACGCGCCCTTGACCGCGCGCGTCTCCGACGCCCCCGACTTGGCGATGCCGTGGGCGATGAAGCTGACCGCGTCGAGGCGGGTCATGTCCTGCTGCTGGAGGAAGTAGACGGCGTGGCTCTCGCGCTCGGAGAACAGCGCGACGAGGACGTTGGCGCCGGTCACCTCCTCGCGCCCCGACGACTGGACGTGGAGGATCGCGCGCTGGACGACGCGCTGGAAGCCCGCGGTCGGCGACGGGTCGATCGACGCGTCCGCCTTGAGCGCGCCGAGCTCGGTGTCGAGGTAGCGCGTCACCTGCGTGCCGAGCTCGTCGACGTCGACCGAGCACGCCTTCATCACCGCGGTGGCATGCGCGTCGGCGACGAGCGCCAGCAGCAGATGCTCGAGCGTCGCATATTCGTGGTGCCGCCGGCTCGCCTCGGCGAGCGCGTTGTGCAGCGTATGTTCGAGTTCGCGGGTAAACGCCGGCATGGACAACTCCCGGGGGCCGCGGCGGGGAGACGATGCGCGGCGCTCCCCCGCAATGTCACCCGCCGACACGCAAACTGCAAGGGGGCAGGCAGGGGCGGGGTGACGCGGGCGCGGCGGCGGTCGCACTGGACTTCTCCGGACTCCGACATTACTCTGTTTCTGAGTTGTGGCGACGGAGAACGTGATGCCGAGCTTCTCAGTGGACTTGACCGATAGTCAGGTGCAGATTCTGCTTAAACTTGCGGAGAAGCGAGGCGTGGATCCCGAAAAGGTGTTGCAGCAGGCGATCGACACCGAAGGCCTGCTCGCCGACAATGTCGGCAAGGGGGATGATCTTCTGATCCGCAAGAGCGACCAGACATTCGCGAAGGTGGGCTTCGCCGCCAGCTGAGCGATGACCGAGCGGGGGCTCCATGGGGAACGACACCACCGAGCCGGGGTCGACCGGCGCACCCGATGACAATGCGCCAAAGTCTGTCGTGGCCGATCCTGAAGCGATCGCGGTCACGCCCGAGCCCGAGACGGCGATTACCGAGCACGAGGAGCCGGCCGTCGTTCCGGCGCCGGAGGCCGCTGCGGTAGGGATGGCAGAGCCGGAGCCGACGACAAGCCCTTCCGAGCCGGTGGCGGCAGCCGGCGCTCCGGAGCCGGAGACCACGGTCGGCAGCCCGAAGCCCGAGGCGGCCGCCGTCCCCGCGCCCGCGACAACCGAGCCCGATGCCGCGACTATCCAAGCCCAGCCCGCAGCGGCGACCGTCGCGCCCCAGCCGGAAGCGGAGCCGAAGTCCGACGGCCGCATGACGACGCCTCCACCGCTGCGCGATCTCAAACCGTCTTCGGCTGAGCAAATGGGCATATCCGTGCCGCCTCAGTCGAACGGCGGCGGCGATCGCGGCGGCGACGGAGATTCCGCTAACCCCGGAGGCGCAGGCGGCACGGCAGCGACGGTGACGCCATACGATCTCGGTCAGACGCGCCAGAAAATCGCGTTCCGACTGATCTGGATTCTTTCGGCTGTTATCGCCGGCTATCTGTTGGTGAGCCTTTCCTTCAGCCAGGCCTGCTGGGTATCAAGCAGTTGCAGCGTCAAGGACGCTTACGGCATGTCCGCCGGGTCGTTCAACACCGTGTTCTCGGCGCTTCTAGGAATCGTCGGATCGGTCGTCGGCTTCTACTTCGGATCGCAGAGTAAGACCTAGGCGAGCCGGCGGACCAGCAGCGGCAGCGGCAGCGTCCTTTCGCGTCGCAGCATGACATGCTACCTGCGCGCCCATGCTGACGATCAACGCCGTAACCGTCCGCCTCGGCGGGCGGGTCATCCTGAACAAGGCGAGCGCGGCGATCCCGGCGCGGGCGCGGGTCGGCTTCATCGGCCGCAACGGCGCCGGCAAGTCGACGCTGATGAAGATCATCGCCCGCGCGAACGAGCCCGACGACGGTTCGGTCGAGATGCCGCGCGGCGCGCGCATCGGCTATGTCGCGCAGGAAGCGCCGGCGGGCACGAGCACGCCGTTCGCCACCGTGCTCGACGCCGACGTCGAGCGCGCGGCGCTGCTGGCGGAGGAGGCCAGATTGGCCGGGTCTTTGGCCGACGCGCACCGCATCGGCGAGATCCACGAGCGGCTCAACGCGATCGACGCGCATACCGCGCCGGCGCGCGCCGCGCGCATCCTCGTCGGCCTCGGCTTCGACGAGGCGGCGCAGCACCGGCC
>CAXUEV010000331.1:0-2390 GCA_964250105.1 uncultured Sphingomonadaceae bacterium | reverse complement strand
CCGGGCAGCATGATCTGGCCGCCGTCCTTGAGCCGGTCGGCGCCTTCGGTGACGACCGTCGCCCCCGCCGCCAGCCCGCGGACGATGCTGACGTTCTCGCCGTTCGCCGGGCCGAGCGTGACGAGCGTCAGCTTCGCCGTCCGCGGCGGCACGACGACGAAGACGAAGCTGCCCTGCGGCCCGTTGCGGATCGCCGCCGCCGGCACCGTCACCGCCCCGGCGACGGTGTCGACCAGCAGCCGCGCGTTGACGAACTGGTTGGGGAACAGCGCGCCGTCGGCGTTGGCGAAGCGCGCCTTGGCCTTGACCGTCCCCGTCGTCGTGTCGATCTGGTTGTCGAGCGTCGCGAAGCGCCCCGTCGCCAGCGCCGTGCCGCCGTCGCGGTCGAATACCGTGACCGGCAGCGACGCGCCCGCGCGGAGGCGCGCGGCGATCGCCGGCACCCGGTCCTGCGGCAGGGTGAACAGCACGTCGATCGGCGTCACCTGGGTGATGACGACGATGCCCGCCGCGTCGCCCGGCGTCACATAGTTGCCGACGTCGGTCGCGCGCAGGCCGGCGCGGCCCGCGACCGGCGCCTTGATGCTGGTATAGTCGAGCTGCAGCTGCGCGTTGCCGACGACGCCGCGGTCGGTGGCGACCGTCCCCTCGTACTGGCGGACCAGCGCCGCCTGGGTGTCGACCTGCTGCCGCGCGATCGAATCCTGCTTGAGCAGCGTCTGGTAGCGCCCGAGGTCGACCTTCGCCGCCGACAGCAGCGCCGTGTCGCGCATCAGCGTGCCCTTCGCCTGGTCGAGCGCGAGCCGGTACGGGCGCGGATCGACCTGCGCCAGCAGCTGTCCCTTGCGCACCGTCTGCCCCTCGCGGAAGGCGACGCTGAACAAGGTGCCGGCGATCTGCGTGCGCACCGTCGCCGTCTGCGGCGAGACGACCGTGCCGAGCGCGTCGAGCGTGATCGGCACGTCGGCCTCGACCGCCTTCGCCACCGCGACCGTCGTCTGCCCGCCGCCGCGCCGCCCGCCGCCGCCCGCAGGCGGGCCGGTCGTCGCGCTGCTCGTCGCCAGCCACCAGGCGAGCAGCCCGGCGAGCGCGATCCCGGCGAGGACGAGGACGACGCTCAGCCAGCGCCGGCGCGGCGCCACCGCGGCTACCGGCCTATCGGCGATCGGACGAGGGTCTGCATCGCTCATTCATCGCCTTAACCGCCGCTTCGTCGCCCGAGCAACAGAATACGTCGGCAACTGCGGCAATCCCCTACCCGCCGTGGATGAACGCGCGGACATTGCCGATCAGCTCGGCGCTGGCGAAGGGCGCGATCGGCGCCGGCGCCGTCGTGCCGCCGCCGAGCAGCGCGTCGAGGCACGGCCCGAGCTCGTCGACCGTCGCCGCGACATGGAGCCCGGCGCGCCGGCCGATCGTCGCCGCGGTGGCGAGCTGGTGGTCGGTGTTGTGCTCGGCGAGCTTGCGCAGCCGCGGCAGCATGACCAGCGGCCGCCCCGCCTCGATCGCGGCGATGATCGAGCCCATCCCGGCATGTGCGACGAACAGCGTCGCCGCCGCCAGCCGCGCGCGATAGTCGACGACCGGCATCATCCGCACGAACTCGGCGTGGCGCGGCTCGTACTTGCCGGCACCGATCTGCATCGTCACCGGCGTCGCCGGGTGCGCCGCCGCCCAGTCGTCCATGCCGCGGATCAGCCGGTCGAACGGCATCATCGACCCGACCGAGACGAAGATCACAGCACGCTGCCCCAATAGCCGATATCGCCTTGGGCGAGCTCGGGCCACTGCGTCACCCGCCGCGTCGCCACCCGCGCCGCGAGCCGGCCCGACGACGACAGCAGCTCGCCGTTGGCGATGCTGTCGACCCACAGGGTCCGCGCGCCGAGCATCCGCCCGAACAGCAGCGCGAACAGCGGCGGCGCGGCCCCTGTGGTGACGACGACGTGCGGCCGGACGCGGACGACGATCACCAGCATCTGCAGCGCGACGATGCCGAGCCGCCAGAAATCCTTGCGCGACGCGTCGGTGAAGCGGTGGAACGGCGCGCCGGCGACGTCGACCGCGGAATCGGCGTGGACGGTGGCATAGGTCACCGCGCAGCCGTCCCACGCCGGGCGCAGCCGCAGCAGCTGCACCCAGTGCCCGCCGCCCGAGGCGACCGCCAGTACGCGAATGTCCGTCACCGCCGCTCCCGCCGACCGGCGGTCATCAACCGATGCTGCAGTGCGGTGTCAAGCCGCCACCGCCATCGGCGCGAACGCCTCGGCGACGAGCTCGTAGCTGCGGCGGCGCGCGTCATGGTCGTGGAGGATGTTGACCAGCATGACCTCGTCGGCGCCGTATTCGGCCGCCGCCGCCAGGAGTCCGGCGCGGACCGTCGCCGGTAA
>CAXUEV010000330.1:0-2410 GCA_964250105.1 uncultured Sphingomonadaceae bacterium | reverse complement strand
GCCGGCAGCGCCATCGCCGCCGCCCGCCGCTCGAGCGAGCGGATGCGGGCGTGCGCGTACTGGACGTAGAACACGGGATTGTCGCGCGACTGCTCGACGACCCTGGCGAAGTCGAAGTCGAGCTGGGTGTCGGCGCGCTTGGTCAGCATCATGAAGCGGACGACGTCCTTGCCGACCTCGCCGACGACGTCGGCGAGGGTGACGAACGAGCCCGAGCGCTTCGACATCTTGACCGGCTCGCCGGCGCGGAACAGCCGGACCATCTGCACCAGCTTGACGTCGAGCGGCACGCGCCCGTCGGTCAGCGCCGCGACCGCCGCCGCGATCCGCTTGACCGTGCCGCCGTGGTCGGCGCCCCAGATATCGATCAGCGCGTCCGAACGCTCGGCCTTGGCCTCGTGATAGGCGATGTCGGTGCCGAAATAGGTCCAGCCGCCGTCGGCCTTCCTGACCGGCCGGTCCTGGTCGTCGCCGAACGCGGTCGCGCGGAACAGCGTCAGCGGCGTCGCCTCCCAGTCGTCGCGCGCCTCCCCCTTCGGCGCGTCGAGGACGCCCTCGTAGATCAGCCCCTTCGCCGCCAGCTTGGCCAGCGCGCGGTCGGCGGCGCCGTCGGCCTGGACCGCGGCCTCCGAGCTGAAGCGGTCGTGGCGGATGCCGAGCAGCGCGAGGTCGGCGCGGATCAGGTCCATCATCAGCGCGACGGTGCGCTCGCGGAACAGCGGCAGCCACGCGCGCTCGTCGAGCAGCGCATAATAATCGCCGAGCTCGGCGGCGAGCGCCTCGCCGACCGGGATCAGATAGTCGCCCGGGTAATAGCCCTCGGGAATCTCGACCGTCCCGCCCAGCGCCTCGAGATAGCGCAGGTGCGCCGACCGGGCGAGCGTGTCGACCTGCCCGCCGGCGTCGTTGATGTAATATTCGCGCGTGACGTCGTAGCCGGCATAGGCGAGCACCGCCGCCAACGCGTCGCCGACCACCGCGCCACGGCAATGCCCCATGTGCATCGGCCCGGTCGGGTTGGCCGAGACGAACTCGACGTTGATGCGCCTGCCGGCACCGACCGTCGAGCGGCCGTAGCCGTCGCCGTCGGCCAGGATCGCGGCGAGCTCGGCGCGCCAGACCGCGGGCTTCAGCGTGATGTTGAGGAAGCCCGGCCCGGCGACCTCGGCGGTCGCGACCTCGGGCAGGCGGCTCAGATACTGGGCGATGCCGACCGCGATCGTCCGCGGCTTGACGCCCGCAGCCTTGGCCAGCACCATCGCCGCGTTGGTCGCGAGGTCGCCGTTCGCGGTGTCGCGCGGGCTCTCGACGGTGACCGCGGCGGTGTCGAGCCCGGCCGGCAGGTCGCCGGCGCGGACGAGATCGGCGAGCGCATCGGCGACGTGCGCGGCATAGCGGTGATAGACTGTGGTCAAGGCGGGTCCCGGACGATCGATGATCGCCACCCCTAGCGGCGTTTGCCCGACCCGTCACGGGGCGACGCGACCGGCGCGAAAACCGCTGGCCGGCCGCCCGCCCCGCTGGCAGAATGGCTGAGGGGAGAACAAGAATGATCAGGACAATGACCATCGTCGCCGCGATCGTCCTCGGCACCGCGGCGTCGGCGCAGGGCGTGCCCGGCGGCTACGGCTATCCGGGTGGCGGCGGCGGCACCCAGTCGACCCGGTGCGAATCGAACAACGGGCGGACCCAGCGCTGCGCGCTCGACACCAGCCGCGGCGTCACGATCAGCCGCGTCTACAGCGACAGCCCGTGCGTCCAGGGCCGCAGCTGGGGCTATGACCGCGGCGGCATATGGGTCAGCAACGGCTGCCGCGCCGCGTTCATCGCCAACGGCATCGGCGGCAGCTACCCGGGCGGCGGCGGCAATGCGGGCCGGCAGGTGATCCAGTGCGAATCGCGCGGCAACGACCGGCAGCGGTGCGACGCCAACGTCGACCGCGGCGTCCGGTTGGTCGAGAACCTCAGCCGGACCGACTGCGTCGAGGGGCGCAACTGGGGCTGGGATCGCCGCGGCGTCTGGGTCAGCAACGGCTGCCGCGGCCGCTTCGCGGTCCGCTGAGATCAGATCAGGACGTCGCCCGGCAGCGGCGACGGGCCGACGACGCGCTCGAAGCTGGTGAGCGCGTAGCGGTCGGTCATGCCGGCGATGAAGTCGCCGATGTGGCGGGCGCGGCCGGGCTCGCCCGCGGGAAGCGTCGTCGCCCACGTCTCGGGCAGCAGCGCCGGATCGGCGGCGAACGCGGCAAACAGGCCGGCGACGACGATCTGCGACGGATCGCGCAGGCGGGCGACATGCGCGTGGCTGTACATCCGCGCGCGGAGGAACGCCTTGAGCGTGCGCGCGTCCGCCGTCATCGCCGCCGAGAAACCGATCAGCGCGCGGCCGGCGCGGCGGACGTCGTCGGCC
>CAXUEV010000329.1:0-2414 GCA_964250105.1 uncultured Sphingomonadaceae bacterium | reverse complement strand
CCGCGCGGCGGCGACGCCCGCGAGGTCGACCACCAGGCGCAGCGGATCGGCGAGCGCGAACGCCTTGACCGTGCCGACCTCGCCGTCGAGCGCGACGGTGACGCCCGTGCCGGTCGCCGCCAGCCCGGTGACCGTCGCGGCGTCGAGCGGCGCCGTCACCAGCAGCAGGAGAAGGACGAGCAGGCGCATCGGTCGCTGCGTTACCGCTGCCGGGCAAGCGCGACAACCGGGGCGCCGCCGGCACCGCCGCCGGCGGCCGGCGCGTATTGTGGTGCGGTGCGTGCGGTGCTAACGTCAACGCAACGGCGTGAAGTCGGCGAAAAGCGTCGCCTCCGCGGTGTTATCCTGCGGCGGACCGTGCCTGGGCAGAGCCACTCCCGGACGCCGTATCATGAACAAGCCGCAAGCCGGCCGGGGCGGGTGCCCGCGGTTGTTGCGGTCGTCGGTTAGGGTCGCATGTCGTTGCAGCAGCAGAGCATAGCCGGAGCCGATCCTTGGATCGCCCCGGCGCTGTGCCGCGCGTGCCCCTCCCCATTTTCGCATCTTTTTCCGGACCGGTCGCGACGTGCGGCGGTCCTTTTTTCGCGCGTGCCGGGCCCTTCCGCATCGTCTGCAGGGGGCGCTGCGCGCGCCATGGAGCATATGAATGTCACAGCGCATGCTGATCGACGCCCGCCACCTGGAGGAAACACGGGTGGCCGTCGTCAACGGAAGTCGCATCGAGGAATTTGATTTCGAGGCCGCGGAGAAGAAGCAGCTCAAGGGGAATATTTATCTCGCCAAGGTGACCCGCGTCGAGCCGTCGCTGCAGGCGGCGTTCGTCGAATATGGCGGCAACCGCCACGGCTTCCTCGCCTTCAGCGAAATCCACCCCGATTACTACCAGATCCCCAAGGAAGACCGCGAGGCGCTGCTCGCCGAGGAGGCCGAACTCGCGCTCGACGAACCGCACGACGACGCCGAACGTGCCGAAGGATCGGAGGGCCAGGACGGCGAGATCGCCGAGACCGGCGGCGCCGACGACGCGGGCACCGATGTCCTGCGCCGGCAGCGCCAGGCGCTGCGCCGCCGCTACAAGATCCAGGAGGTCATCCGCCGCCGCCAGGTGCTGCTGATCCAGGTGGTCAAGGAGGAGCGCGGCAACAAGGGCGCGGCGCTGACGACCTATCTGTCGCTCGCCGGGCGCTTCTGCGTGCTGATGCCGAACACGGCGAACGGCGGCGGCATCAGCCGCAAGATCTCGAACCTCGGCGACCGCAAGCGGCTGAAGTCGATCATGGCCGATCTGCAACTGCCCGCGGGCATGGGCGCGATCGTCCGCACCGCCGGGCTCAAGCGCACCAAGACCGAGATCAAGCGCGACTTCGACTATCTGACGCGGCTGTGGGACGAGATCCGCGAGACGACGCTGGCGTCGGTCGCGCCGTGCCTCGTCCACCAGGACAGCGACCTGATCAAGCGCGCGATCCGCGACATCTACACCCGCGACATCGAGCAGATCCTCGTCGACGGCGAGGCGGGCTTCGCCGCGGCGCAGACCTTCATGCAGCTGCTGATGCCGACGCACGCGGCGAAGGTCGTGCAATATGCCGACCCGGTGCCGCTGTTCCAGCGCTTCGGCGTCGAGGCGGCGCTGGCGGCGATGTACCATCCCGTCGTCCAGCTCCGCTCGGGCGGGTATATCGTCATCAACCCGACCGAGGCGCTCGTCTCGATCGACATCAATTCGGGCCGGTCGACCCGCGAGCACGGCATCGAGGAGACCGCGTTCAAGACCAATATGGAGGCGGCCGACGAGATCGGCCGCCAGTTGCGGCTGCGCGACATGGCCGGACTGGTGGTGATCGACTTCATCGACATGGAGGTCGGCGGCAACAACCGGCGCGTCGAACGGGCGATGAAGGAAGCGCTGAAGAACGACCGCGCACGCATCCAGATCGGCCGGATCAGTTCGTTCGGGCTGCTCGAGATGAGCCGCCAGCGGCTGCGCACCGGCGTGCTCGAGGCGTCGACCCACGCCTGCCCGATGTGCGACGGCTCGGGCTATGTCCGCTCGGTGCCGTCGGCCGCGCTCGCCGCGCTGCGCGCGCTCGAGGCGGAGGCGATCAAGGGCCGGGCGAGCGAGTTCATGCTGCGCGCGGGGCTTGAGGTGGCGATGTACATCCTCAACCGCAAGCGCGGCGAGATCGTCGAGCTCGAGGAACGCTACGGCATCGGCATCGAGACGATCCCCGACGAGAGCCTGATCGGGCCGAACTTCGTCCTCGACGCCGGCGGCCCGCCCCCGGCGCGGCCGGTGCCGATGCTGGCGCTGCCGGCGCCCGTCAGGATCGAGGACGACGAGGACGAGGTCGCGCCCGAAACCGGCTTCGACGACGACGACGAGATCGACGACGCGCCGGCACCGCGCGGCC
>CAXUEV010000328.1:0-2421 GCA_964250105.1 uncultured Sphingomonadaceae bacterium | reverse complement strand
GCATGGACGAGGTCGGCGTCGCCGGCGGCGCGGCCGAGCATCGCCTCGCGCCAGAAGCCGCGCGCCGCCGCGTCGCCGCGGGCGAAGGCGAGGATCACCGGCAGCGTCACTTTGCCGTCGCGGAAGTCGTCGCCGGCATCCTTGCCCATCGTCGCCGCGTCGGAGACATAGTCGATCGCATCGTCGACCAGCTGGAAGGCGATGCCGAGGTTGCGGCCATATGCCTCGAGGCTCGCCTCGACCGCAGGCGTGCGTTCGGCGACGACCGCGGCGATCTGGCACGCGGCGGCGAACAGCACCGCGGTCTTCGCCGTGATGATCTCGAGGTAGCGGTCCTCGCTGGTGTCGACGTTGCGCTGCGCCGTCAGCTGCGCGACCTCGCCCTCGGCGATGATCGCCGACGCGCCGCTGAGGATGCGCAGGACGCGCAGCGAGCCGTCCTCGACCATCAGCTCGAAGGCGCGGCTGAACAGGAAGTCGCCGACGAGCACGCTCGCCGGGTTGCCCCAGATCGTGTTCGCGGTCGACTTGCCCCGCCTGAGGTCGGAGCCGTCGACGACGTCGTCGTGGAGCAGCGTCGCCGTGTGGATGAACTCGACCGACGCCGCCAGCCGGTGATGCCGCGTCCCCGGATAGTCGAGCAGCCGCGCGCAGGCGAGGGTCAGCATCGGCCGCAGCCGCTTGCCGCCGCCGGCGATCAGATGGCCGGCGAGCTCGGGGATCAGCACGACCGGCGACTGCATGCGGTCGAGGATGACCTGGTTGACCGCGCCGAGATCGGGGCCGACGAGGTCGAGCATCGGCGTCAGCGACGGCGCGCCGGCGACGCGCGCCGCGGCGAGGCCCGACGCGCGCAGATTGTGGATCGTCGCCGACATGGCGGCACCTATACGGACGCCCCTCGCGGTGACAAGGGCACCCTTGCCCGGGCGGCGATTGGCCGCGACAAGGGGGACGCGTGGTGGGGAGACCGAGGCCGTGACCGACGAGACGCTGCAGGGCTACCGCGAGAGCATCGACAATATCGACGCGGCGCTGGTCTTCCTCCTCGCCGAACGCTTCAAGGTCACGCAGAAGGTCGGCGCCCACAAGGCCACGACCGGCCTCCCCCCCGCTGACCCCGCGCGCGAGGCCGCACAGATCGCCCGCCTCCGCACCCTCGCCGACAGCGCGAAGCTCGACCCCGAATTCAGCGAGAAATTCCTCCGCTTCATCATCGACGAAGTCATCCGCCACCACGCCGCGGCAAGCGCGGCGGGGTGAGCGTCAGCCGAGCGTCTCGACCGGAACCGGGCCATCCCGGCAATAGCGTTCGACCTTCCGGTCGAAGGTGACGAAGGCGGAGGCGCCGTCCGACAGGGCGACGTGGAGCATGTCGGCGAAGTCGCCGCCGTCTTCGAACCGCTCGATGACCCAGACCAGCGCGGCTTCGTCGGGCACGTACAGATGTTCGAGATCGAGCAGCGCGCGGAACGCCGCCACGATCTGTCCGCGCGACCAGCCCTTGCCGGTCAGCACCCACGCCGTCTCGAGGACGACGGTCGACAGCAACATCGCCGGCTCGCTCAGCACTTGGCGGGCAAGATGCTCCTGATGCGGATGATCGGCGAGCAGCAGGCGCAGCGCGATATTGGCGTCAAGCGACCTCACGCCAGTGAATCGTGCCGCCTCGTCGCTTCGGCGACGACCAGGTCGTGCATGTCGTCGTCGCTGATCGCCGGACCGGTCGCGGGATTGATCGCGGCGAGCCTGGCGAACACGTCCGCGGGCGGCAGATGCGGGCGCAGGCGCACCGCGCGCAACGTGACGCCGTCGGCATGCTCGATCACCTCGAGCTTGCGGCCGGCCTCCCAGTTGAAGCGGCGCCGGACCGAACTCGGCAGGACGACCTGACCCTTGGCCGAAATGATGGTTTGCAGCGGCATCGCGTAAGATGGTCTTGCGTCAGCCGACAAGTCAATCCGCCGCCGGTAGCCGCAGCGTCACCGCCAGGCCGCCGAGGTCGTCGCTCGTCGCCAGCGTGACGCTGCCGTCGTAGATGCCGGCGACGTCGCGGACGATGGCGAGGCCGAGGCCGGTGCCGGGCTTGCCGGTGTCGAGCCGGGCGCCGCGTTCGAACAGCAGGCCGCGGTCGGCTTCGGCGATGCCGGGGCCGTCGTCCTCGACGAGGATCAGCGCGTCGCCGTCGACGCCCGACACGGTGACGAACACGCGCCCGCCGCCGTAGATCGCGGCGTTGTCGACGAGGTTGCCGAGCATCTCCTCCAGATCCTGCCGCTCGCCGCGGAAGACGAGGTCGCGCGCGCCGGCGAGGTCGACGACGACGCCGCGGTCGGCGTGGATGCGGGTGATCGTCCGCGCGATCGCCTCGAGCGACGGCCAGATCGGGCTGCGCGCGGCGCTGGCGGTCCGCCGGCCGGC
>CAXUEV010000327.1:0-2442 GCA_964250105.1 uncultured Sphingomonadaceae bacterium | reverse complement strand
GCCGCCGAACAGCCCGCGGGCGTCGGCATAGCAGTTCGCGCCGGGCACGAAGACCGTGTCGCCGATGCGCGGCTGTGCGTCGCCGCCGGCGGCGGCGACGCGTCCGACCGATTCGTAGCCGGGCACCAGCGGATAGCCCATGCCCGGAAAGCTCGGCATGCGCCCGGAGTAGAGCAATCGCTCGGTTCCGGTGGAGATGCCGCTATGGTCGATCTCGACGACGACATCGTCGGGCTGGACCGAGCAGAGCGCGAGGCGGCGGAGCGTCAGCCGCTCGGGAGCCTCCAGTACCACCGCCATCGTGTCCATCGACCTGCCCCGGGACGGTCGGGTTGATCCCGGCCATCGATCGAACGCATTCGGTACGCGTTCGATTGTGTCAGTCTAGGTTGACGCTCTTCTATGTCAATACCGATTTACATCAACGTGCCGCGATCACACGGACCAGCAGCGGCATCCCGACCGGATGTTCGCGCACCGATGCGAAGCCGGCGGCGTGCAGCATCCGCGTCAGCGCGGCGCGCGTCCGCGGCCGGCCGCTGCCCATGGCGAGCAGGTAGAAGCCGAAATAGGCGTCGCCGATCGGCCGCGCGCCGGCCGTCTCCGCCATCGGCTCGGCGATGAGGAGCGTGCCGCCGTCGGCCAGCGCGGCGCGCGCCTTGGCGAGCAGCCGGCGTACGACATCGTCGTCGTGGTCGTGGAGCACGCGCACCAGCGAGATCAGGTCGGCGCCGGTCGGCAGCGGGTCGTCGACGAAGCTGCCGCCGACGGCGGTTATCCGCCCGCCGGTTACACGCGCGGCGACGGCGGGAAGATCGAACAGGACCAACTCGAGCGCCGGCGCGCGGGCGCCGGCCGCGCGGAGGAAGACGCCCTCGCCCCCGCCGACGTCGAGCAGCCGGCGGTGCCGCGCCACCGGATAGGCGTCGAGGATCTGCCCGGCGAGCATCGGCTGCGACGCCGCCATCAGCCGCGAATAGGCGGCGACCTGGTCGGCACCCGCCTCGGCGTAAGGCCAATAGCCGGCGAGCGCGCCGCCGCTTCCGCCGCGGAGCAGCGCCACGGGATCGGCGAGATCGGCGTAGAGATATCGATGGTGGGCGATCATCTCGGCGACGCCGGGGTTGGCGAGCAGCGCCGCGCCCTGCGCCCCGAGCAGGAAATCGTCGCCGACCGCTTGCGCCAGGTCGAGCGCGGCCGCCGCCCGGAGCAGCCGCTCCGCGCCCGCCGGCGGCAGCCCGGTGCGGTCGGCGACCTCCTCGACGCTCCGCCGGCCGCCGGCGAGATACGGCAGGAGTCCGGTCTCGACGCAGGCGAAGGCGACCTGCGAATAGACGAAGCCGGCGACGATATCGAACAGGCCGCGGGCGCGGGAGCGGGCGATGCCGCGGACCCCCGGCGTCGCCGCCGCCCAGCGCTGGAAGCGGGGGCTGCCGAGCAGGCGGTTGCGCAAGATTATCCAGCGTTCGCGCAGCGGCACCATGCCGCGCGCTGTGGTCGGCACGATGCGGGCGGTCAAGTGGGCGGGCGGTGAAGTGGGCTGTGCCGAACGGCGCGGGCGGCTACAAGCCGTGCCATGCGCGATCCTGTCGTCATCGTCGGTGCCGGTATCGGCGGGCTGACCGCCGCCGCCCTGCTCGCCGCGCGGGGCGAGGCGGTCGTCGTCTGCGAGGCGGCGGCGACTCCGGGCGGCAAGCTCCGCGAGGTCGTCGTCGACGGCGTGGCGATCGACGCCGGGCCGACCGTGTTCACCATGCGCTGGGTCTTCGACGAGATCTTCGCCGCCGCCGGCGCCAGCCTCGCCGACCATCTCGACCTGCAGCCGGTCGCCATGCTCGCGCGCCATGCCTGGGGCAGCGGCGGGCGGCTCGACCTGTTCGCCGACGTCGATGCCTCGGCCGATGCCGTCGCCGCTTTCGCCGGCGCCGCCGAGGCGACCCGCTTCCGCGCCTTCTGCGCCGAGGCGCGGCGGACCTATGCGACGCTCGAGTCGAGCTTCCTGACGGCGCCGGCGACGGGACCGCTCGGGCTCGCCGCGCGCATCGGGTTCGGCCGGCCGGGCGACCTGCTCAGCATCCGGCCGTTCGAGACGCTGTGGCGCGCGCTCGGCGGCTATTTCCACGATCCGCGGCTGCGGCAGCTGTTCGGCCGCTACGCGACCTACAGCGGCGCCTCGCCGTATCTCGCGCCGGCGACGCTGATGCTGATCGCCCATGTCGAGAGCAGCGGCGTGTGGCGGGTCGCCGGCGGCATGCACCGGATCGCGCGCGCGCTCGAGACGCTCGCGGCGGGGCATGGCGCACGCCTCCGCTACGCCGCGCCCGTCGCCGGGATGGTCGTCGGGCGCGGCGGGGCCGAGGGCGTCGTCCTCGCCTCGGGCGAGCGGATCGCCGCGAGCCGGGTCGTCGTCAACGCCGATCCGGCGGCGCTGGCGGACGGCCG
>CAXUEV010000326.1:0-2443 GCA_964250105.1 uncultured Sphingomonadaceae bacterium | reverse complement strand
CGCGACCGCGGTGCCCGCCGCCGCGCCGCTGTCGGCGGCGGCGTGGGTCCGCAGCTTCGTGCCGGCGAACGTCTTCGCCGCCGGCGCCGAGGGCAAGATGCTGCCGCTCGTCGTCTTCGGCATGGCTTTCGCCTTCGCCGCCAGCCGCATCGCCGAGGAGCCGCGCGCGGCGCTGACCGGCTTCTTCGACGGCGTCGTCCGGACGATGCTGGTACTCGTCGAATGGGTGCTGTGGCTGGCGCCGGTCGGCGTGTTCGCGCTGGCGCTGCTCGTCGGCACCCGCGCCGGACTCGGCGCGATCGGCGTGCTCGCGCATTATGTCGCCGTCGTCATCGCCGTCCAGATCGTGCTGATCGTCGGGCTGTACCTGCTGATGGCGCTGCTGCGGCCGGTGCCGTTCATGACCTTCGTCCGCGCGCTGCTGCCGGCACAGGTCGTCGCGCTGAGCACCCAGTCGTCGCTGGCGACGCTGCCGGCGATGGTCGAGACCGCGACCGTCGGCCTGCGCCTGCCGCAGCCCGTGGCGCGGCTGGTGCTGCCGCTGGCGGTGTCGATCTTCCGCGCCACCTCGGCCCCGGCCAACCTCGCGGTGGTGATCTACGTCGCCGCGCTCCACGGCATGCCGCTCGCGCCGGGAACGCTCGCCGCCGGGGTGGCGGTGGCGTTCGCCGTCAGCATCGCCGCGATCGGGCTGCCGGGGCAGGTGTCGTTCATCACCTCGGTGGCGCCGATCGCACTGGCGATGGGCGTGCCGATCGCGACGCTGCCGCTGCTGATCGCGGTCGAGCTCCTGCCCGACCTGTTCCGCACGATCGGCAACGTCACCGGCGACCTTGCCGTCACCACCCTCCTTGCCGGGCGCGACCGCGAGCGTTAAGTGCGCCGCGCACAGGAGAACAGCCATGGCCTATAGAGTCGCCGTCGTCGGCGCGACCGGCAGCGTCGGGCGCGAGATGCTCAACATCCTCGCCGAACGCCATTTCCCGCTGACCGAGATCGCCGCGCTGGCGAGCGGGCGCAGCCAGGGCGACGTCATCGACTTCGGCGAGGACGGGCGCACGCTCAAGGTCCAGAACGTCGAGCATTTCGACTTCGCCGGCTATGACATCGCGCTGTTCGCCGCCGGCTCGGGGCCGGCGCAGCAATATGCGCCGATCGCCGCCGCCGCGGGCTGCATCGTCATCGACAATTCGTCGCTGTACCGGATGGAGCACGACGTCCCGCTGATCGTGCCCGAGGTCAACCCGCACGCGATCGACGGCTATGCGCGGCGCAACATCATCGCCAACCCGAACTGCTCGACCGCGCAGATGGTCGTCGCGCTGAAGCCGCTCCACGACGCGGCGACGATCAGGCGCGTCGTCGTCGCCACCTACCAGTCGGTGTCGGGGGCGGGCAAGGCCGGGATGGACGAGCTGTTCGAGCAGACCCGCGCGGTGTTCGTCGGCGACCCCAAGACGCACGCCAAGTTCACCAAGCAGATCGCCTTCAACGTCATCCCGCACATCGACGTCTTCCTCGCCGACGGCTCGACCAAGGAGGAGTGGAAGATGGCGGCCGAGACCGCCAAGATCATGGGCCCCGACATCCGCGTCGCCGCGACCTGCGTCCGCGTGCCCGTCTTCGTCGGCCATTCGGAGGCGATCAACGTCGAGTTCGAGCGGCCGCTCGCGGTCGGCGAAGCCCAGGCGCTGCTGCGCGAGGCGCCCGGCGTCATGCTCGTCGACAAGCGCGAGGACGGCGGCTACATCACGCCGCTCGAGGCGGTCGGCGAATACGCGACCTATGTCAGCCGCGTCCGCAAGGACCCGACCGTACCCCACGGTCTGCAATTGTGGTGCGTCAGCGACAACCTCCGCAAGGGTGCCGCGCTCAACGCCGTCCAGATCGCCGAGCTCCTCGGGCGGCGGCATCTGAAGAAGGCGGCGTGAGGGGGCGGACGGACGATCACTTCAGCCTTTCGGCGAGCGGTGGAGCGCCTGCCTGACGGACGCGCTACCCGCAACTACTGGCGCGGCGCGGTCCAGCTGAGGCGTCGCTTGAAGCGCGGATTGCCTGCGCCTAGTCTCGACGGATGAGCCTTTCGTCGAAAACCGGCGGCTGCCAGTGCGGTGCCGTGCGCTACGCCGTCGCGCAAATCGCACCGGACGGCTATTGGTGCCACTGCCGGATGTGCCAGCGCGCGTTCGGCAGCGTCGCCGCGGCGATGGTCGGCGTCGCCAAGGCCGACCTGGCGTGGACGCGCGGCAGGCCGGCGTATTTCGCCTCCTCGGCGATCGCCCGGCGCGGTTTCTGCGCCCGCTGCGGGACGCCGCTGACCTTCGACTATCCCGACGGCGCGATGATCGACCTGAGCATCGGCTCGCTCGACGATCCGGCGGCGGTGCCGCTGACGGGCCATTTCGGCGTCGAGAGCCGCGTGCCCGGCTGGATCGCGGCCGAC